>NZ_VYQA01000014.1:0-132734 GCF_008710165.1 Sphingobium limneticum
CGGACAACTATGCCACCCCGATCCTTGCGTTTCGGAGGACTGTCGTCCGTCTATGTTGGCGACCGTTCCGAGCGCTCCCTGATGGCAGCGCCCCGTCCGGTGAAAAGCCCTCTAAGTGGACCTGATGATTCGGTCAATAACGTTTTTGAACTTTCTGTTGCAGCCATCGAGAATGCCGACGCCTTCGCACGCAAGGCCCCGTATTTCCGGCCATTTCGCAATCGCAAAATAATCGGGCGTGGAAAGGCCATCGCCCATCCACGCCCCCGTAAAAGCCCATTCATCCGAATCAACCGACTGAACGGACAGGAGAATCATTCTCTCCGATTCAGACGAGCGGTTCACCCGCCCATGTTTCGGTATCGACCTGTGCCTGCGCTTCGCGGGGATAGCGCGGCCCCGACGGCGCATCGAAACTGAAGAGGTCGTCCACAGCCGCAATCAGATCCGCCGGCCATGCGCGCGACAGGGTCGCCAGATCCTTGTCGAGATGGGCGATGCTGGTCGTACCAGGGATCGGCACGACATGATCGCCCTTGGCCAGCAACCAGGCCAGGCAAAGTTGCGCTGCCGTACAGTCAGCCTGATCCGCCAGCCCCTTGAGTTGCGCGATCAGTTGTAAATTGGCTTCCAGATGCGGCTGCTGGAAACGGGGCATGCTACCACGAATATCGCCCGGCAGCAGGTTGGCGGCATTGGGATTGCCGGCCAACAGACCACGCCCGAGCGGTGAAAAGGCCACGAATGCCGTGCCCAATTCTGCACAGGCATCCAATACGGCGATTTCGGGATTGCGAACCCAGGGTGAATATTCGGTCTGCATCGCCGCGATGGGATGCACAGCATGGGCACGACGCAGCGTCGCTGCTGACATTTCCGACAGGCCGATCGCGCCGATCTTGCCGGCCTCGATACCACGCACCAAAGCGCCGACCGATTCCTCGATTGGCACCTTGGGGTCCAGTCGGTGCAGATAATAGAGATCGATATAATCGACTTTCAGTCGGCGCAGTGAATCTTCCAAGACGCGGGTGATCGCAGCTGGCGAACCGTCCAGTCCGCGCTTGCCGTCAATCTCTCCCAACACGCATTTGCTCGCCAGGGTGAACTCATCCCGGCGATCCATCAGCGTCCGACCCAGCAACTCTTCATTCGCGCCAAAACCATAAAGGGCCGCCGTGTCGAAGAATGTCACGCCCACATCCAGCGCATGGCGCAGCAACCGTTCCGCATCTGCCGCGTCGGGGCGCGGCAGATAAGCATGAGACAGGTTCATACAGCCAAGGCCAATGGCCGAAACGGTGAAGGGGCCGATATTGCGGGTGGGAAGGCTGGTCATGTTTACAGGGGTAATCCTACATAATTTTCCGCGATCGTCGTCTGCGCCGCGATCGAGGATGCGATATAGTCGAGGTCGGCGACCTGCATCCGGCGATCGAACGCATCGCTATCGGGGAAGCGGTGCATCAGCTTCGTCAATTGCCATGAAAAACGTTCGGATTTCCAGACGCGGGCCAGCGCCTTGTCCGAATAGCCGGCCACCGCGTCGCTGTCATGACGTTTGAAGTAATCGATCAACGACTGAGACAGGTAATGCACGTCCGACATGGCCAGATTCAGCCCCTTCGCGCCGGTCGGCGGCACGATATGGGCGCTATCGCCCGCCAGCATCAGCCGACCGTGGCGCATCGGTTCGAACACGAAACTGCGCAGCGGCGCGATCGATTTTTCCAGTGCCGGGCCACGAGTGATATGGGCGGCCGCTTCCGGCCCCAAACGGGTGGCCAGCTCGTCCCACAGCCGATCGTCCGGCCATTCCTCGACCTTCTCGTCCAACGGCACCTGAATATAATAGCGGCTGCGCGTTTCCGACCGCATCGACGCCAGCGCGAAGCCACGAGCATGATTGGCATAGATAAGTTCATGATTGCAGGGTGGCACGTCGGCCAGGATGCCGAGCCAGCCAAAAGGGTACAGCTTCTCATAAGCCGTTGCGACCGAGGCCGGGATCGCCTTGCGCGATGGGCCGTGGAAGCCGTCGCAGCCGCATAGAAAGTCCGCGTCGATCCGATGGGTCGCGCCATCCTTGGCATAGGTGAGATAGGGCGTGTCGCTATCGACATCGTGCAGCGCGACGTCCGCTGCGTCGTAGACGATCTCCAGGCCACGGCCCGCCGCCGCCGCCATCAGATCGCGCGTTACCTCAGTCTGGCCGTAGACCATCACCTGTCGCCCCGTCAGTTCGGCGATGTTGATGCGGATCAGCCGCTCGCCGTCGGCCAGATGGAAGCCGTCATGCGGCAGCCCCTCAGCATGCATCCGTGCGCCCAGTCCCAACCGGTCCATCAGATCGGTCGTGGTGCGTTCCAACACCCCGGCGCGAATGCGGCCCAGCACATAATCGGGCGACGCCCGTTCGACGATCACGGCCTCGATACCCTCGGCGCGCAGCAGATGACCGAGCATCAGGCCGGCGGGGCCAGCGCCGACGATGGCAACTTGGGTCTTCATGATATCCTCTCCAATCCATACGGAATGAGAGGGATGGTGCAGCCTGCGGAGCAAGACGCCCATGGCTGCATCACCTTAACATTTGGATGATCCACCAGCCCTACACGCCGAATCGCGAGCCTTCAGCCTGTAAACAGGTAGGATATGGGCGGGATATGCCAAATCCTTGATGGATGATGCGACAGCCTGGCTTACGCCGCAGGCAAGGTCACCACGCTGTCGGGGGCATCGCGCAGACGCAAATAGAGCTTGCCGTCGAGCGGCGCGGGCGCCTTGAGCGCCGATCCGGTATAGCCCTGCGCCACCTGCGACGCCTGATCGAGCGAAGACGTCGCGCCTACAGCATCGATCAGGAACAGATCGCGACCCCGGATGGTGCATGCCTGCGCGTCGCCTTCGCACGCCACCGCATCGATCTGCGGCAGGCGGGCCAGCGTCACCAGCGGCTGCCAGTCGCTGGCCTCATTGCCGTGCAGCAAACGAAAGTGGAGTGGGCCGAAAAGTGCGGGGGCCATCGCCTTGGGGTCCAGCCGCGCCACCATAACCTTGGGGCCTTCGAGGCGCAAACCATTGGCCGCGGTCAGTCGGATCGGCGCCGCATCCTCATCCATCCGCGCTACTTCGATCACGTCGCTGGCACTCAGCTTCGTACCTTCGCCTGCCCGCACGGAAAAGACCAACTGACCATTGTCCGGCAACAGATTGTCGCCGTTCAGCGCCAGCGCCTTGCCATTTACCGGCGGCGCACCCAGGCTGATATCCTTGCTGAGCAACCCGACCTGGGGTCGTGCTGCCGCCATCGTAACCGCCAGAGTTACAGTGCGTCCGTCGCGAAGCCGGATCCGCGCCGCCATCTCGCTTCCGGCCTCACCCGCGCCTTTGTCCCCTTGCGCCACGAGCCGCAGCCGGTCCACAGCCCCGTCCCGCGTCAGTCCGTCCGGACGTAACAGCAGGCCACCGGCCTCCACACTCTCCACCTGATCCAGCCGCTGACCGGACAGCAGTGCCGCCTTATCCCCAGCATGGAACAACAACCCATCCAGCCGACTGGCTTGCGCATAGCTGCGCAACGACAGGGCGGCGGGCTGTGCAACGCCCTGATACTTCACCTCGATGCTGAGCGCGCCTGGCTTGCGGTCCGTCAACGGCACTGTCAGCGCCAGCCGATCGCGCCCCTGCACCTTCCAGTCCATCGGGCGGGGCGCGCCATCGCCCTGACGCAACATCACGCTTTCCACGCATGCGGGTGCACCGCCCTTCAGCACCAGCCCATTGTCGCGGCCAACCACCAGAGCGGCGTCATCGCCATCGACCTGCCAGCCCCCTTCGTCGGGCATCTGCAACATGAAGTCCGGCCCCTCGAAGCGGTCGAAGCCCCAGCGGCCATAAACATGACCCTCCACAGACCCCTTGAAAGCAGGAGGCAGGCCAGCGCCCGTCAGCACATAGCCACCGCGATCGGCCCTCGCGTCCAGTGACAAATCCGCAGTTTCGCCCGAAGGCGCCTTCAGCGCCAATTTTACGTCGCGCGCATAAGCGGTGGAAAAAATCAGCGGCGCCCCTTCCACCGGCAACACGGTTCCGGCCCGTGCCGCGCACACCGGCGCATCACCGGCACGGCGCAGGCGCGGTGGGCTGTCCGCTTCGATCGCAGGCATCGCCACGACCATTACGGACTTGGGCTTCTGGAAGGAGGGCGCGGCATTGAGCAGCAGCGAAATGCCCTCAGGCTTGCGCACGCTCAGTGTCGGCAGATAGTCGAATTGCGGGCTGCTGAATGCGCCGAATATCTTTGCGATGTCGCGCACCACACCGATATAGGGACTGTAGAAACCATAGCCCGCTTCCCGCGTGGAGGCGAGCTGCATGGCAAGGTCGGTCGGCGCGCCGGTCAGCGTTTCGGCCAGAGAACTGCTGTGCACATCTGCCAGCACCAGCGATTCCCGATTGTCGAGCAGGCAGGAGGCCTGCATCTCGACCACCTTCGACAGGCAATCCTCGTTCAATTTGATCGAAAGACTGCGCGCCAGCGTCGGCGCGACGCTGCGCAGATATTCGGGATGGCTGTTTTCCTGCGCCTTGATCGCCAGCATGAACGCGTCCAGCCGCGACCGGTCGAGCGATGCCTGGTTGAGATCTTGAGTCGCACGCACGAATTCGCCCGGCTTACCCCGCACCGCGTCAGACAGCACGCTTTCCGCGCCACCGGTATCGGGTACCAGAAACAGCACCATCTGGCGCGCACCCTTGGGCACGGTCAGGACCAGCGCCTTGTCCTTGTCCTTCTTCTTCCATGTTTCGGCAAACTGCACCCAGTCCTTGGGCGGCGGGTTGGTCGCCCCGCGCAGGAAGGCCGACACCAGGATGAAGCGCGCGCCCTGATCGGTCGGCAGGTCCGCCTCGACCGACAGGCGATCGCCTTCGGACAGGCTGGGCACCTGCGCGATCGGCAAACTCTGGTCGCCGCGCATCACCAATATGTCCAGCGCAGGGCCAGGCATTTCGAACGGCGCAGGCTCGGCTGCTCCCAGGGACAGCGGCGTCAGGATAGCCAGCGCCATCGCCCCCCAAGCACAGCGGGTGGCTCGCGTCATCCTGTTGATCGGCATTGGCGTCATCTGTTCGTCCGGTATCCTGTTGGCGCGACCCAGACTTCGCCTTTCCCACATGGGCCGGCACAAGCCAAGAGTGGAAGGGTAACGCCCCACCCAGCGCGCGGTTCACTCCGCGCCCGCTTCGCCTTCCTCGGCGATCAGGCGTAACGCCTCCCGCAACAGGGTAACGTCCTTGCCCGCCAGCAACCGCTCGAACCGGGCCTCATGCCTGTCCATGATTTTGTCGACCTGCGCCCGTAGCGCCTCGCCACCTGCCGTCAGCGACAAGGCCAGACTGCGGCCGTCGACCGGCGATTTTTCCAGCAAACCACGTCCTGCCAACGCAGCGATCAGCGGCACCATATTGGCCCGCTTGATGCCCAGCATCCGTCCGATATCGCTCTGAATACAGCCGGGATTGGCGCCGACCAGAATCAGGATCGTCCCTTCGACCGGCCGCAGCCCGATGTCTGCCAACGCCGACCCCAGCCCCGCCATCATCGCCGCAGAAGCGCGCCGCAGCATGTAGCCAAGGCGTGCCGCAACCGGGTCTTGCAGGCGGTCGACGGGGGCGATGGGCTTGTCCATGGCGCCGGCAATAATGCTATTGCCTAGAACAATCAACATTGCTATGTTTCATAACAATAAGAAGGAGACGGGATATGCCTGCATCTGAGATCGCCCTGCTGATCGGGGGCGAATCGCGCACTGCCGCCGCCAGCTTCGAACGCATCAACCCGGTGACGGGCGCCGTCGCGACCATCGCGTCCGCCGCCAGCATCGCGGATGCCACCGCCGCCGTGGACGCAGCGCAGGCGGCCTTCCCTGCCTGGTCGGCGATCGGCCCCAACGCCCGTCGCGCTGCTTTGATGAAGGCGGCCGATGCGCTGGACGCGAAGGCCAGCGACTTTATCGATGCGATGATGGAGGAAATCGGCGCGACCGAAGGCTGGGCGCGCTTCAACCTAATGCTGTCCAGCTCCATGGTGCGCGAAGCCGCCAGCCTTACCACCCAGATCGGCGGCGAAATCATTCCTTCCGACAAGCCCGGTTGCATCGCCATGGCCATTCGTGAAGCGGCAGGCGTCGTCTTGTCCATGGCGCCCTGGAACGCGCCGATCATCCTTGCCACCCGCGCCATCGCCGTGCCGCTGGCCTGCGGCAATACGGTCGTGCTCAAGGCGTCGGAACAATGCCCCCGAACTCATGGCCTGATCGTGCAGGCCTTCATCGAGGCCGGCCTTGGCGGTGGCATCGTCAACCTCATCACCAACGCCCCGCAGGATGCGGGCGATGTTGTCGGCGCGATGATCGACCATGTGGCCGTTCGGCGGGTCAACTTCACCGGTTCGACCGCCGTGGGAAAGATTATTGCCAAGCGCTGCGCGGAAAACCTCAAGCCCGTCCTGCTGGAACTGGGGGGCAAGGCACCCCTGATCGTGCTGGAGGATGCGGATCTGGATGAAGCGGTGAAGGCGGCTGCCTTTGGCGCCTTCATGAATCAGGGTCAAATCTGTATGTCGACCGAGCGGATCATCGTCGTCGATGCAGTGGCGGACGAATTTGCCGCCCGGTTCCAGGCCAAGGTCGCGACCATGATCGTGGGCGACCCGCGCGAGGGCAAGACTCCTCTGGGTGCCGTGGTCGATACGAAGACCGTCGCCCATGTCCAATCGTTGATCGACGACGCTCTGGCCGCCGGCGCGACGCAACTGAACGGCGGGCAGGCCCATGGCGTGCTGATGCCCGCTCATGTCATCGACGGTGTGACGCCTGAGATGAAACTGTTTCGCGACGAAAGTTTCGGCCCGGTCGTGGGCATCATCCATGCCCGCGATGAGGCCCATGCGATCCAACTGGCGAACGATACCGATTACGGCCTATCGGCGTCCGTTTTCACCCGCGACACCGCACGCGGCTTGAAGGTCGCGCGCCAGATCCAGTCGGGCATCTGCCACATCAACGGTCCCACCGTGCATGACGAAGCGCAAATGCCCTTCGGCGGCACCAAGGCGTCGGGTTACGGCAAGTTCGGCGGCCGCGCGGGGATCGACAGCTTCACCGAGCTGCGCTGGATCACCATGGAAACCGAGCCAGGCCATTATCCCATCTGATTTTATCCCTGTTTTTGCGGAGACTTATTCCCATGACCAACATCCTTCATGTCGAGGGCGTCGAGCAGACCGAACTCGAAACCGTTGCCTATACCGTCGAAGGCGGCATCGCCTGGGTCAGCTTCAACCGGCCGGACAAGCGCAACTGCATGTCGCCCCGCCTCAACCGGCAGATGATGCGTGTGTTGGACGAGCTGGAATATCGCGCCGATGTCGGCGTTCTCGTCCTGACCGGCGAAGGCACGGCCTGGTCGGCGGGCATGGACCTCAAGGAATATTTCCGTGAAACCGAATCGCAGGGCCTGGCCGGTACGCGCGGCGCACAGCGCGAAAGCTATGGCTGGTGGCGCCGCCTGCGCTGGTATCAAAAGCCGACCATCGCCATGGTCAACGGCTGGTGCTTTGGCGGCGGCTATGGGCCGCTTTTCGCCTGCGACCTCGCCTTCGCGGCCGAAGACGCGCAGTTCGGCCTGTCCGAAATCAACTGGGGTATTTTGCCCGGCGGCGGCGCGGCCAAGGTCGCAACCGAACTCACCAATTTCCGCAACGCCATGTATCATTCGCTGATGGGGGAGAATGTCGATGGCAAGAAGGCCGCCGAATGGGGCTTCGTCAACGAAGCGCTCCCGCTCGACCAGTTGAACGCCCGCGTCACCGCGGTCGCCAATGTGCTGCTAAGCAAGAACCCGATCGCCTTGAAGGCGACCAAGGATGCCATCCGCCGCGTCCGCGAGATGACCTATGACAATGCCGAAGATTATCTGATCCGCGCGCAGGAATCGGCCAACAGCTTCGACAATGAAGGCCGCAAGGAAGGCATCAAGCAGTTCATCGACGACAAGACATATAAGCCCGGCCTGGGTGCTTACGACAGGTCGAAGCAATCGGTCTGACCGCATAGCCGGGTCGCCTTCACCGGGCGACCCGGCCTCAGGTCGCCGGACATCCGGCATCGTCATGATCCGGCCATAGATAAGGGAGAGGATATGACCCACGATATGCATCGCCGCAGCCTGTTGAAGGCCATGCCTATATTGCCGCTGGCCGGCACGGCTTCGGTGGCCGCTGCTGCCGAGCCTGCGCCGCTGGCAACGCCCGGCCTGACGCTGGCGATGCGCCTGCACGTGCTGATCGGCGCGCCCCAGGAACTGGGCATGGTGGATGGCGTGCGCAAACGGGTCATCCCCATTACCGGCGGCAGCGTCGATGGCCCGCGCCTGACCGGTAAGGTACTGCCCGGCGGTGCCGACTGGCAATCGATCCGTGCGGACGGCACCGCCGACATCCTTGCCCGCTATTCGCTTGAGGCCAGCGACGGCACGATCATATCGGTCGTCAATCCCGGCTATCGCCATGGCCCGGCACCGGTCCTGGCCCGCATCGCGGCGGGCGAAATCGTCAATCCTGCCCTCTATTATTTCCGCACCGCCCCGCGGTTCGAGGTGGCGGCCGATAGCCCCCATGGCTGGTTAGGTCAAACGCTGTTCCTGTGTACCGCCGCGCGCTACAAGGACCATGTCGCGCTGGACATTTTCGCGGTCGGCTGACACGCACAAAATCATAAGAATTCAAGGGCAGGAGCAGGCATGACCGACATCAGGCGGCAGTTGGACGCGGCACCCATGGGCCGGCTCCAGATCGCGGCGATCATCCTTTGCATCCTGCTCAACGCACTCGATGGGTTCGACGTGCTGGCGATCAGCTTCGCCTCGCCCGGCATCGCGACGGAATGGGGCATTGATCGCGCCGCGCTCGGCCTCGTCCTGTCGATGGAACTGATCGGCATGGCGGTGGGGTCCGTATTGCTCGGCAACCTTGCCGATCGCATCGGCCGCCGACCGACCATATTGGGTTGCCTCGTCGTCATGGCAGCCGGCATGGCGGCCGCGACCCAGGCATGGGATGTTCTATCACTCTCCGCCATCCGCCTTGTCACCGGCCTTGGCATCGGCGGGATGCTGGCCTGCACCAACGCCATGGTCGCCGAACTGTCCAACGCCCGCGCTCGCAGCCTGGCCGTCGCGATCATGGCGGCCGGCTACCCGGTCGGGGCGATCCTGGGTGGATCGGTTGCCTCGCAATTGCTGGTGTCGGGCGGCTGGCGCGACATCTTCCTGTTCGGCGGGATCGTCACGGCCATTTTCCTGCCCGTCTCGCTCTGGCTGCTGCCCGAATCGATCGGATTCCTGTTGCAAAAGCGCCCCGAGGGTGCACTGATGCGGATCAACCGCCTGCTCGTTCGCATGGGCCACGCCCCGGCCAGTACCCTGCCGCCGCTTGACAGCACAGCACCGAAACCCGCTTTCGCCACCCTCTTCTCACCAAGCCTTGCCCGCACCACCATAGTGCTGACGCTCGCCTATTTCTGCCACATCATGACCTTCTACTTCATCTTGAAATGGGTGCCGAAAATCGTCGTGGACATGGGTTTCGCGCCGTCGGCCGCAGGCGGCGTACTGGTCTGGGCCAATGTAGGGGGCCTCGCAGGATCGCTGCTTTTGGGCGCGCTCAGCTGGCGCCTGCCGGTGCGCGGCCTGGTCATGGTCGCCATGGTCGCCTCCACCGTTTTGGTGACCCTATTCGGTCAGGGGCAAACGACGCTGGCCGGCCTCAGCCTCGTCGCTGCCTGCGCTGGCTTCTTCACCAATGGCGCGGTTGTCGGCCTCTATGCGCTTGTCGCCCAATCCTTCCCCACGGCAGTACGTGCCGGCGGGACCGGAATCGTCATCGGCATCGGCCGAGGTGGGGCAGCACTCGGCCCGATCCTCGCCGGCTTCCTCTTCACCCTCGATTTCGGCCTGCCGCTAGTCGCGCTGGTCATGGCATCAGGTTCGCTGGTCGGCGCCGCATTGTTGGCGGGACTGCGCCCGCGCCCCGCCTGATAACTTGCAGCCGGACGGCAACAGGCGCATGATTGGACGATCCATCATGTCGACCGCGCCCGTCCCCAGCTTCTACCTTTATGGCGAACCGCAGCGTAGCGTGGCGGAAGGCTTCGTCCATGTCGAAAGCCTGGACGATCGTTCCCGCCCCAGCGAATGGACGATCCGCCCGCATGTCCATCGCGATCTCAACCATATCATCCTGATCGCACGAGGCGGCGGCGCCATGCAGGCGGAGGCGGCCAAGTTCGTTTTCGACGCGCCCTGCCTGCTGCTGATCCCGGCCGGCATCGTCCATGGCTTTACCTGGCACAGCGAATCCAGCGGCCATGTCATCACCATCGCCGATTCCTACCTGCGCCATCTGATCGCCCGTGATGCCGATTTAGCCCCCCTCTTCGTCCATCCCCATGCCGTCGCCCTGCCGCCCGGTGAAGGCTCCGGGGCTGAGGCGATCATTGCGCGCATGGCTCAGGAGTTGGACTGGGCCAGCCCCGGCCAGCGCGCAGCTGTCGAGTCCGCGCTACTCGCACTGATGGTGCTAGCGCTTCGCCATGCGACATTGGTTCAGACAAGCCAGTCCGGCACTGCCCGACAGGCCGCTCTGGTCGCTCGCTTGCGCGAGCGGATCGAGCAACGTTTCCGCCAGCGCGAGCCGGTGGCGGATCATGCACAGGCGCTCGGCGCCAGCCTCACCGCCCTGCGTCAGGCCTGCGCCCATGTGGCGGGCAGTTCCCCCGCCCAGATGCTCGACGACCGCGCCCTGCTGGAAGCGCGTCGCCTGCTGCTCTATTCGCAACTGTCGGTGACGGAGATCGCTTACGCGGTCGGCTTTGAAGACCCCGCTTATTTTTCGCGCTTCTTCACCCGTCATGTCGGCCAACCGCCGCGCGCCTATCGCGCCGCGCGCGAAGGTTGACGCCGCGCGCGGGGGCCCTACATGCGCAGCCATGACCGCGGACAAGCTCATCGACCTGCTGGTGGCCCGGCTGCTGCGCGACCATGGCAAGAGCAAGCATCATTGGCGCAAGGCGATCGGTCCGCTGCGCCTCTACGGCCGCGACACCCATCCCCATTGCAACTGGAACGCGACCCCCACCGGCAATTTTCAGGATATCGCCTTGATCGAGAGCCTGCTCGACGACCTGCGCATGACCCATCCGTTGCTGACCAACTGAAAATCAGAAAGGGCGCAGCGGATGGTTCCGCCACGCCCTTCCTTGCGACCCCGAAGGGAACCCACAGTTAGCCCAGCTGAGTCTCCAGCTCGCCCAGCACGCGATAGCAATCGAACACCTTAGCGACGCTCGAATTGGGGTCGCGGCCTTCGCGGATGGCGCTGATGAATTCGCGGTCCTGCAATTCGATGCCATTGTTGGACACGGCGACACCGGCGAGGTCGATCGGCTCTTCCTTGCCGTTCACCAGATCGTCGTAGCGCGCGATATAGGTGTCGGTATCGCCGATATAGCGGAAGAAGGTGCCGAGCGGACCGTCATTGTTGAAGCTCAGCGACAGGGTGCAGATCGCGCCCGTCTCACTCTTCAGCTGGATCGACATGTCCATGGCGATGCCCAGTTCGGGATGGATCGGCCCCTGCAATGCATGCGCCGACACGATCTTACCCGCCTGATAGGCGAACAGGTCGACCGTATGCGCGGCATGGTGCCACAACAGATGGTCGGTCCAGCTACGCGCCTCGCCCTTCGCATTGATATTCTTGCGACGGAAGAAATAGGTCTGCACGTCCATCTGCTGAACGTTGAACTCGCCCGCCTGGATACGGTTGTGGACGAACTGATGCGACGGGTTGAAGCGACGGGTATGGCCGACCATGCAGACCAGCCCGGTTTCCTGCTGCTTGGCCAGCACGGCCTGCGCGTCCTTCCAACTGTCCGCCAGCGGAATTTCCACCTCGACATGCTTACCCGCATCCATGCACGCGATCGCCTGGGCCGCGTGCATCTGCGTTGGCGTGCACAGGATTACCGCGTCCACATCATCGCGCGCCAGCGTTTCGTTGAGGTCGGTGGTGACATGGCCGATGCCATATTTTTCCGCGACCTTCTTCGTGGCTTCCAGCTCGCGGCCGATGATCGAGGTGACGGTCACGCCGTCGATATTCTTCAGGCCATCAAGATGCTTTTCGCCAAAGGCGCCGGCACCGGCCAGGGCAATACGCATAAATTATCTCCCTCTCCCCTTCAGGGGAGAGGGCCGGGGAGAGGGGCTGTCTCTCGATCCGACCCATATAGTGGTTGAAGGACAGCCCCCACCCAGACCCCTCCTCTGGAGGGGTGGGGCTTAAATTGCTTTACTCCGCCGCGATCGCACTCCCCGTATCGCTGCCGGTCATGTCCAGCCCCTCGCCATTGTCAGGGCGCAGCACCATATGGCCGATCGCGGTGTTGGAGCAGGGCACATGATAATGGCGGTGGAGCGCACGGGTATTCTTGCCCAGCGCCCCGCGCATCACCAGCCACATCACCATTTCGATGCCTTCGCTGCCCGTTTCGCGCAGATATTCGATATGCGGAATCCGGCGCAGATGGTCGCTGTCACCGACCAGACCGTCCAGGAAGCGGTTGTCCCACTCCTTGTTGATCAGGCCCGCGCGCGGCCCCTGCAACTGGTGGCTCATGCCGCCCGTGCCCCAGATCTGGACGTTCAGATCCTCGGGGAAACTCTCGACCGCCTTGCGCACGGCTTCGCCCAGCGCCCAGCAGCGATTGCCCGACGGCGGCGGATAAGTGACGACGTTCACCGCCAGCGGCACGACCTTGCACGGCCAGGCATCAGGCTTGCCGAACATCATGGAGAGTGGCACGGTCAGGCCATGATCGACGTCCATCTCGTTGATGATGGTCATGTCGAATTCGTCCAGCACCAGGCTCTGGGCGATATGCCAGGCAAGGTCGGGATGCCCCTCCACGTCCGGCACGGCGCGCGGCCCCCAGCCCTCATCGGCCGACTTGTAACGCTCGCCGCACCCGATCGCGAAGGTCGGGATGATCTTCATGTCGAAAGCGGAGGCATGATCGTTATAGACCAAAATGACGACATCGGGCTTTTCGGCCTTTTCCCATTCGCGGGTCCAGTCATAGCCTGCAAAGATCGGCCCGAAATAATCGTCCCGGTCCTTGTTGAAGTCCGACGCCACGCCCAGCAGCGGCACATGGCTCGACGCCACGCCAGCAGTAATCCGCGCCATATCAGCGATCCTCTTTCTTCGCGGCAGCGGCCGCTTCATTGGCCTTGATCGACCGCACGCCCTCGGGCGAACGGCCGCCCTTCATCATCATTTCCCGATATTCGGGGAATTTCATGTCGGTCATCGTGCTAACCGCCTCGGCAAAGGGAATGCCATCGGTCGAAAACAGCTTCGCCAGGAAATAGACATTGCCGCCCATGTCCAGACAGCGATTATAATCGCGGGCGATCAAGGCGTCCTTCTGATCCTCGGTCAGCGGCCATTCGTCCATATAGGCGCGCTCGTCCGCCTTGAACTTGGCGCGATTTTCGTCCTTCATCAGGCTCATCGCGAACTGGTTCATATGATAGCCTTGCCGGGCGCGCTTCGCGGTGAACACGCGGGTGCCGGGAATATCTTCCATCTCGGCCAGATATTCGTGGATATCCTGATGCTTGGGATCTTCTGTTATCATAGTCCCCTCTCCTTCAATTTGGCGTCGAGGCGCGGGAAGACGCGGCGGGCATTGCCCGCGAATATCGCGGCGCGCTCCTCGTCACTGATCTCCAGCGCATCGACATAGCGTTTGGTGTCGTCGAAATAGAAACCGGTGGTCGGGTCGATGCCGCGCACGGCGCCCACCATTTCCGACCCGAACAATATATTCTTATTCTCGATCACGTCAGCCAGCAGGTCCACGCCCGGCTGATGATAGACGCAGGTATCGAAGAAGATATTGTTCATCAGGTGCATCGACAGGTCGGGCTTCTTGAGCATGTCCGCCAAACCACGATAGCGCCCCCAATGATAGGGCACAGCGCCGCCGCCATGCGGGATGATGAAACGCAGCGTCGGGAAATCCTTGAACAGATCGCCTTCCAGCAACTGCATGAAGGCAATCGTGTCGGCCGCAATATAATAGCCGCCGGTCGCATGCATCGCCGGGTTGCAGCTGCCCGACACATGGATCATCGCCGGCACGTCCAGCTCGACCATCTTCTCGTAGAAGGGGTACCAATATTTGTCGGTCAGCGGCGGATGGGTGAAATGGCCACCGCCCGGATCGGGATTGAGATTGCAGCCGATGAAGCCCAATTCGGTGACGCAGCGCTCCAGTTCCGCGATCGAATTGGCCATGTCCGCCTTGGGCGACTGGGGCAGCATGCACACGCCGACAAAAGTTTCGGGGAACATTGCTACGACGCGCGCGATCAGGTCGTTGCAGCGGATCGCCCATTCCTTCGCGACGTCGGCATCGCCGACATGCGGTGCCATCGCCGAAGCGCGGGGCGAAAAGATAGTGAGGTCGGCGCCGCGCTCCTTGATCAGGCGCAACTGGTTCGCCTCGATCGTCTCGCGAATTTCCGCATCGGTGATTTCAGGATAAGCTGGCGCAGGCACGCCCGCCTTGAACGCCGCCTTCTGCTCCTCGCGCCAGGCATCATGCCCCTTGGGCAAAACGGTGTAATGACCGTGGCAATCGATAATCAGGCTCATCCGCTTTCGTCTCCAACCTTATTGTGTCACCCCAGCGAAGGCTGGGGTCTCAGGCGTCGGCGCATCACGCCCGCCCAGAAAAATCCCGTCATTCCCGCGAAGGCGGGGATCCATGTCCCAACGATTCCACGATAGCGAAGGCCGGAGCTGGCTTCCCGCCTTCGGGCGAATGACGAAGAGAAAATTCTTCGACTTTACGATTCACAATCGCATCCATCTTCGCGCCCAGCCCTTCCGGCGGCACCTTCACGCCCAGCGCACCGATCGCCCGCTGCCGCTCCACCGTGCCGCGCGTCATCGCCGCGCCGGTGCCAAGGCCCTCCAGCGTCTTGACGACTTCCTCCATCTCGGCGGCGCGGCGCAGCCCATGCACCAGCATCCGGTCGAGATTATAATCCGCCCGGACATCCCATGGCCTTGGCCGCTCGCTCGCATCCAGCGAGGCCAGCACCTCGTCCAGCACGTCCGCCGCGCTGGCCGCCAGCACGCATTCGGCGGTCAACGCCTCGATCCCTTTGATCATCACCGATCGGATCATCTTGATCGACGACGCCCGACCGACAGCCTCACCCACCACCCGGGTCTTGGCAAAGCCCAGCGCCTGCAACCGCCCTTCGGCCTCACCAGCCCGTGCCCCACTCAGCAGCAGCGGTACATTCAACCGCGCCGGATCGACCGGCGCCATCACCGCCACATCGACATAATAGCCGCCGGCCGCCTCGATCGCCTGCGCCGCTGCCAGCTTGGTCTGCGGCGCAACGCTGTTGAGGTCGCAATAAAGCGCTCCAGGCGCGATCAGTGGCGCAGCCGCCTGCGCCACGGCCAGAGCCTGATCCGCCGTCACCAGTGACATTATCAGCGATACGCCGTTCAGCGCATCTGCCAGATTGTCAGCCGCCGGAACGCCGGCTTCGACATAACGAGCCAGCATCGCGTCCCGCGTAGCGGCATCGTCCGTCTTTACATCGAATATGTGCGCAGCCGCCGCCCAGTCCCCTGCCCTTGCAAAGGTGGACCCTGCTTCGCCAAATCCGATCAGACCAATTACCTGCTCCATGGTGACGATCGATGACCCATCGGACCGGAAGCCGCCAATCGAATCCGACACGGCATCATAAGAATTTACGAAGTCATCTCTCCGACGGAAGCCTCTACCGCCGTCATGAACTGCCGCTGCAGGCGGGTCGGTCGCCAGTCGGCGCGGGTGGTCAGGCCGATGGTCCGGCTGATCGCGCCAGGCGCCGGACCGATATCCGCCAGCAACCCCGCGTCCAGCTCCAGCGCCAATTGATCGTAGGAGAGCAACGTCAGATAATCCCCGCTCACCAGCAATTGCCGAATCGTCATCACCGATCCGCATTCGATCGGCACCGCGGGCATATCGCCACCCAGTTCAGCGAACATCGCCTTCCACAATTGCCGCAACGGCGTGCCTTCCGGTGGCAATATCCACGGAAAACGGCGCAGCGCATCGGCATCCCAGCCCGCCGTCAACGGATGGCCGTGCCGCGCCAGGATGGTCGGACGATCCTCGAAAAGCGCGCGCTGCTCCAGGTCCAGCGCCATCGCCGGATCGCGCAGTGCGCCGATCATCATGTCGATTTCGCCGTCCCTGAGCGGCCCCACCAATTCGGCATGCGCGCCTTCGGCCACGCTGATGTCGACCTGCGGAAAATCGGCCCGAAACCGCATGATCGCGTCCGGCAACAGTCGCGCGCGCGACAGCGGCATCGCGCCCACCAATATCCGCCCGCCCTCTTCCCCCTTCAGGTCGGCCAGATCCGCCAGTCCCTGCCGCAATTCCGCGAGCGCCAACCGCAATCGCTGCGCGAGAGCCATGCCCGGCTTGGTCAGCATCACCCCCCTGCCCCGTCGATCGACCAGCCTGCTGCCGACCGCCAGCCCCAGATCGCCGACCGCGCGATGCAGCGAGGGTTCCGCCACGCCGGTCGCCGCCGCCGCCGCCGCATAGCTGCCCGCTCGCGCCAGCGCCACGAACGCCCGCACCTGCGCCGCCGTCACCCGATTGCTGCCAATCAGCCGCAACGCCACGTCGATCCGGGGTTTCAACCGCTGCGCCGCCTCCAGCGCTGCCATGCCGCCCGGCTGCCGGTCGAACAGCTTTACGCCCAGTTGCGCCTCCAGCTTGGCGATACCCTGCGTTACCGCCGGCTGCGTCAGGTTGACCGCGCGCGCGGCCAGGCTGACGCTGCCCTGATCGACCACGGCGGCCATGGCGGCGAGGTGACGGATATTGAACTGATCGGGTTCCATATTTGATGATTATCAAAATTTAATGGCATCGCGCCAGTTCGGATTTGAGCATCCCGCAGCAACTGTCCATGTCGCTGTCCATCTTGGGAGAAGGAACCGGTCCATGTCCAACATCGTCGTCCAGAATATCCAGCGGGCGGACCTCTCCGTCATAGACGGCCTTGCCAAGGCCGGCGTCGCCACGGTCCATGAAGCGCAGGGCCGCACCGGTCTGCTCGCTCCCTATATGCGCCCGATCTACAGCGGCGCCCGCATCGCCGGCAGCGCCGTCACCATTTCGGCCGCGCCGGGCGACAACTGGATGGTCCATGTCGCGATCGAGCAGTTGCAGGAAGGCGACATCCTTCTGCTCGCCCCGACCAGCCCCTGCACGGACGGCTATTTCGGCGATCTGCTGGCCACTTCGGCGCAGGCGCGCGGCTGCCGTGGCCTTATCATCGATGCAGGGGTCCGCGACGTACGTGACCTCACGCAGATGAACTTCCCGGTCTGGTCGAAGGCCGTGCATGCGCAGGGCACGGTCAAGAATACGCTGGGCAGCGTCAATATCCCCGTCATCTGCGCCAATGCGCTGGTCAATCCGGGCGATGTCATTGTTGCCGACGATGACGGCGTATGCATCGTGCCGCGCGCCGACGCCGCGTCCGTGCTGGAGAAGGCACAGGCCCGCGAAGCCGCCGAAGAAGCCAAGCGCGTCCGCCTCGCCGCCGGCGAACTTGGTCTCGACATCTACAATATGCGCCCGCGCCTGGAAGAAATGGGCCTGAAATATGTCTGACAGCCAGACCAGCGCCCGTGTTATGTGGATGCGCGGCGGCACGTCTAAGGGCGGCTATTTCCTGGCCGAAGACCTGCCTGCCGACACCAGCGACCGCGATGCTTTCCTCCTCCGCGTCATGGGCTCGCCCGATCCGCGCCAGATTGACGGCATGGGCGGCGCCGACCCGCTGACCAGCAAGGTCGCCGTCGTCAAGAAATCGGAGCGGGATGGAGTCGATGTCGACTACCTCTTCCTTCAGGTCTTCGTGGACAAGGCTGTCGTTACCGACGCGCAGAATTGCGGCAATATCCTGGCCGGCATCGGTCCCTTCGCCATCGAGCGCGGCCTTGTCGCCGCGCAGGACGGTGAGACTTCGGTCGCCATCTTCATGGAAAATACCGGGCAGATCGCAATCGCCACGGTACGGACGCCCAACGGCACGGTCCGCTATGACGGCGACGCCAAAATCGACGGCGTCCCCGGCAGCGCTGCGCCCATCCCGTTGGAGTTTCGCGATACGGCCGGCTCCTCCTGCGGCGCACTACTCCCTACCGGCAATGCCTTTGACGAGGTGGAGGGCGTGCGCGTCACCCTGATCGACAATGGCATGCCCTGCGTCGTGATGAAGGCGCAGGATGTCGGCGTCACCGGCTATGAAGATCGCGAGACGCTGGACAATGACACGGCGTTGAAGGCCCGGATCGAAGCCATCCGTCTGGCCGTCGGCGAGCGGATGGATCTGGGCGACGTCACGGACAAGTCCGTGCCCAAGATGATGCTGGTCGCCCCGCCGCGCGACGGCGGCGCGGTCACGGTGCGCAGTTTCATCCCCCATCGTGCCCATGCGTCGATCGGCGTGCTGGGCGCGGTCAGCGTGGCGACGGCCTGTCTGATCGAAGGATCGCCGGCGGCCGAAGTCGCGTCGATCCCCGATGGCAACCGAAAGACGCTCTCGGTCGAACATCCGACCGGCGAAACGACCTGCGTCATGGAACTGGATGATAGCGGCACGGTCATCAGCGCGGCCATGCTGCGCACCGCCCGCAAGTTGATGGATGGCGTGGTCTTTTCCTGATCCAGCCATTGAGAACCGTTCGCCCCGAGCTTGTCGAAGGGCCGTTCTTCTGAAAAAAAGGGCCGGGCTTCGACAGGCTCAGCCCGAACGGAGTTTTGGGATATGTCTCGTATCACGTCTTGGCACGGCAATCCGTCCAAACCGCTCTATACGCCACCCGCCGGCGCGATCGACGCCCATTGCCATGTGTTCGGGCCGATGGCGGATTTCCCCTTCAGCGCGAAGGCGAAATATCTGCCGGAGGATGCCGGTCCGGACAAGCTGTTCGCCCTGCGCGATCATCTGGGTTTCGCTCGCAATGTGATCGTGCAGGCCAGCTGCCACGGCACGGACAATGCCGCGACATTGGACGCCATCGCCAGGTCGAATGGCAAGGCGCGCGGCGTCGCCGTGGTCGATCCTGCCATTTCGGACTCCGATCTTGCCGCCCTGCATGATGGCGGCATTCGCGGCATTCGCTTCAATTTTCTGAAACGCCTGGTCGACGACGCGCCCAAGGACAAGTTTCTGGATGTCGCCAAGCGCCTGCCCGCCGGCTGGCATGTCGTCATCTATTTCGAGGCCGACATATTGGAAGAATTGCGTCCCTTCTTGGATGCGATCCCCGTCCCTCTGGTGATCGACCATATGGGCCGCCCCGATGTGACCCAGGGGCCGGACGGCGCCGACATGAAGGCCTTCCGCGCCTTCTTGGAAAGCCGCGATGACATCTGGTTCAAGGCGACCTGCCCCGACCGCCTCGACCCAACGGGTGATCCCTGGAACGCCTTTGCCGATGCGGTCGCGCCACTCGTCGCAGACTATCAGGATCGCGTCCTGTGGGGCACCGACTGGCCGCACCCGAACATGCAGGACAATATCCCGGACGACGGCCATCTGGTCGATATCATCCCGCGCATTGCGCCCACCGTCGAATTGCAACGCAAGCTGCTGATCGACAATCCGATGCGCCTTTATTGGCCCGAGGAAATCTAACCGCCTGGCTTGATATAAGGCACCGTCGCGAAGAGCAGCCGCTCTTCGCGACGCGGGTCGTTTTCGATGGCGACCTGACGGTCGAAGATCATCGTCGGCCGCGTATCGAGATCAAATTGTGGCCAGTCGGCAATGGCGCGATGGTTCGGGTTGCCGGTCCGCGCGAATGCGATGAAACTGTCCGCCATCTGCCCCGCCAGCCGCCGCGCATCGGGGCTGGTACCGGTACGCGATCCCGCCGCATCGACATTGTCGAACACCAGCGGGATATCCAGCGTGTGGAACGCCCCCAATATCCCGCCCGCTTCGGGACAGGGAAAGTCGAGCTGATACATCCAGGTCGGGGCATCGATGCGCGCGCGCTCCTCCGCCTGGATCAGATGCCCCGGCCAGGATCGGCCCGCCGTCGTCGCCGCCAATAATATCTGCCCTGGACTGCGATCGGGATAGAGTTGGCGATAGCGGCGGATGACATGATCGGGTGCCAGATCCTTGACCGTTTCGCGCGCCAGCCGGTCAGGCAGATTATCCCATGTCGTGTCACCCGCGCGCAGCATCTTTTCGATCCACAGCGCGGTTTCGTCATGGGTGTTGCCGACGATCAAAGGGATATGCGCTGCTTCCCGCGGGGCGTCGGGGAAGAAGGGATGACGGGCGAGCACGCCATGATCCAGCGTGGAAGTGAAGCTGATTTCACCCTTGCCTTCCAACGGATCGGTCATCGCCATCGCCTCGACCAGCCGTTCGATCGGCAGCCGCATCAACGTCGCAATATCGGGTGCGCCAGCCTTTTCCATCCACGCCTTCGCCCGGCGGGTAGCGTGCATCGGTCCGGCGGCGGTGACATGCTGGCCACTCATCGTAGCTGCAGCATGGAAGAGCGGACGCGCCTCCGCCATCGCCATCAGCGTCACCACTTTCGCGCCGCCGCCCGACTGGCCGAATATCATCACGCGGTCCGGGTTGCCGCCGAACCGGGCGATATTGTCGCGCACCCATGTCAGCGCCAAGATGATGTCCAGATTGCCGACATTGCCCGATTCCGCCGGCCCACCAAGCCCCGCCAGATAGGCATAGCCCATGGCCGCCAGCCGGTGGTTCAGCGTCACCACCACCACATCGCCGCGTCGGACCAGATTGCCGCCGTCATAAAGCGGATCGCTGCCCGACCCATGGGCGTGGGCGCCGCCATGGAGATAGACCATCACCGGCCGGCGCCCGGCATCCAGCGCCGGCGTCCAGACATTGAGGAACAGGCAGTCTTCGGACGTCGCCTCGGTCGCTTTGGTCTGGGGCGCGGCTGAGCCATAGCCGGTCGCGTTGGCTATCCCCGTCCATGGCCTGGGCGGATCGGCGCGACGGAAGCGGGTCGTGGCCGTATCTGCGCCATAGCGGATTGCGCGAAAGACGAGCACGTCCTTTTCGATCGTGCCCTGGACCTTTCCATAATGGGTCGTCGCGATTGGGCTGGAGCGGGTTCGGGCTGACGCGGCGATCGGGGCCGCCGCCATCCCGGCCAGCAGGGTGCGGCGGCCCATGTCGATCACGCCGTCATTTCCGTGCAGAGCTGCCGCATGGCGGGCAGCGCCGGATTGGCATTGTCGCGGCGCCAGGCCATGTGCAGTTCCACCGGCTTTTCCTGCGGCGTCATCAATCGCCGGAAATGCACGTCGCTCATATGCAGACCGGTGGCGCTTTCGGGCACGATAGCCGGCGCGACGCCGGCATGGACGAGGCCCAGCATCGAATGGATCTGAGTGACATGCTGCACATAGAGGGGCGCCGCCGCAACCTCATTGAACAGATGCTCCAGCATATTGTGGAAATAGGCCGCGCCCTGCCGCGAATACATGATGAGCGGCTGGCCATCGAAATCGGCCGGCGTCAGCGCCGCCATCGCCTTGCGCGGATCGCCGGGCGGCAGCGCGACGAACAAGGGTTCGTGCAGCACGCAGGCGCTGTCAAATTCATGACGGTTCACCGGCGGGCGGACGAAACCGATATCCACCAGACCGGTGAGCAGCGCGTCGACCTGATCGCCCGACACCATTTCCCGCAATTCCAGCTCTATATTGGGCAGTACCGCACCGGCCTGCGCCACGACGCGCGGCACGATATTATAGCCCGATACCGCCGTGAAGCCGATGGCAACGCGCCCCGCGTCGCCCTTCGCCACGCGTCGGGCGGACAGAGCCGCACTGTCGGCCAGCCGGACGATCCGCCGCGCCTCGATCAGGAAGACGCTGCCGGCCGGAGTCAGGCTGACCTGACGACTGGTGCGCTCCAGCAGCTGCACGTCCAATATCCGTTCCAGCAATTGGATCTGCCGGCTGAGCGGCGACTGGGTCATGTTGAGCCGCTGGGCCGCCCGGCCGAAATGCAGTTCTTCGGCGGCAGCGACGAAGCAACGGAGCTGGCTGAGTTCGAACATCATGCCAGACTATCCGCGCCCGTCGCCTTAGTCACGCAGTTGCGCGTTCGATCAGGACACGCAGTTGCGCTTCTTCTTCAGCCGACAGATCGGTGAGCGGGGAGCGCACCGGGCCGGCATCGCGGCCGATGATCCGCATGCCGGCCTTCACGATGGACACGGCATAGCCGCGCCCCTGATCGCGCAACGCGATATAGGGCAGCACGAAATTGCGCAGTTGCTCCATCACAAAGGCCTGATCGCCCGCCCGGACGGCGGCATAAAAGCGCAGCGCCCAGTCCGGCATGAAGTTGAAGATGGCGGAACTGTAGGTCGTGACCCCCATGGTGAGGTAAGGGGTGGCGAAGGTTTCGGCCGTGGGCAGACCCCCGATATAGGTCAGGCGATCGCCCATCCGCGCATAGATGCGGGTCATCAATTCGATATCGCCCACGCCGTCCTTGAAGCCGATAAGATTGGGGTTGCGGTCGCACAGGCGTGCCAGCGTCTCGTCATTCACGATCGCATTGTCGCGATTATAGACGATGACGCCAAGGCCGGTCGCGCGGCAGACCGCCTCGATATGGGCGGCCAACCCCTCCTGCTTGGCGTGCATCAGATAGGGTGGCAGCAGCAGCAGACCGTCTGCGCCTGCCTTTTCCGCATCGCGGGCGATGCCGGTAGCGATCGCCGTGCCATAACCACAGCCGGAAATGACGGGGATGCGACCATTGGTTTCCCGCACCGCCGCGCCGACCACCTGCGCCACTTCGTCAGGAGACAGGGAGAAGAACTCCCCGGTGCCACCGGCCGCGAACAGGCCTGTCAGCGCATGTTCCAGCATCCACCCGCAATGATCGCGATAGGGGCCTTCCTGAAATGCGCCCTCTGCATCGAAGTGCGTGACCGGAAAGGACAGCAGCCCCTGGCCGAGCTGGCGCGCCATATCTTCGGGGCTAAAATGGCTCATATCCTTGCATCTCCTCTCGTCGGCACTGTCTGTCCCTGCCGATGTTCGAGATGCTGAATAGGAAGGAGCCGGGCATATGGTCCAACTCAAAGATGCGCATGATTGATGCACGGCTTGGCATGATCGCCTGCGCCGTGCACCGTCCCGATCAGAATTCGATCAGCGCCACCTTGGTCTTGAGGTTCGCCATATAGGCTTCGCGGCCCAGATCTTTGCCGATACCGGACTGTTTGTAGCCGCCGGTCGGCAGGATGAAGTCGTTGCTGCGACCATAGCGATTGACCCAGATGGTGCCGGCCTCCAGCGACCGGGTGGCGCGCAACGCGCGGCTTACATCACCGGTATGGACGCCGGCCGCCAAGCCATAGTCGCTGTCATTGGCGAGGGCGTAGGCCTCCTCCTCATCGGCGAAAGTCTGGATGGTCAGCACCGGGCCGAAGATTTCACCCTGCACGACCTCGCTCTTCTGATCCACATTGGCGAGCAGGGTGGGCGCGAAATAGCTGCCCTCCTGCGGCGCGGTGGCGCGGCCGCCACCGGCCAGCACTTCAGCGCCAGCCGCGATGGCGCGGCCGACGATGCCGTCCATCCGGTCAAGCTGCCCATCGGAGATGATCGGCCCCAGCGTCGTATCCTCCGCCCAGGTCGGCCCCGCCTTGTGCGCATTGAAGGCAGCCGTGATGCGATCGATCACCTCATCGGCCACCTTGTCCTGTACCAGCAGCCGAGATCCCGCGACGCACACCTGCCCGGCGTTGAGCGTGATGGCGCGCGCGACGATGGCCGATGCCTTGTCGAGCGTGGCGTCGGAAAAGATGATCTGTGGGCTTTTCCCGCCCAGTTCCAGCGTCACCGGCTTCGGCCCGGTTTCCGCGCAGGCCGCCATGATGGCAGCGCCCGTGCGGGTCGATCCGGTGAAGGTGACCTTGGCCACTTCGGGACGACGGACCAGCGGATCGCCGACGCTGCGCCCGTCGCCCTGCACCACGTTGAAGATGCCGGCCGGCAACCCTGCCTCGATCGCCAGTTCGGCCAGGCGCACGATGCTGAACGGCGTCATTTCGGAGGGTTTGAGGACGATGCTGTTGCCCGCTGCGATGGCGGGCGCGATCTTCCACCCGGCCATGACCAGCGGCAGGTTCCACGGCGCAATCGCTGCGACCACGCCATAGGGTTCGGTGATGGTCAGGCCCAGCTTGTCGGGCGTCGTGGCGGCCACTTCGCCACCGACCTTGTCCGCCCATTCGGCGAAGAAGCGGATGGTTTCGGCGGTATAGCTCAAATCCCAGGCGTTGATTTCCTTGAGCATGCGGGTCGAACCCAATGCCTCCAGCGGGGCGAGCGTCGCCGCGTCCGCTTCGATCAGGTCGGCCCAGCGGCGCATCACTTTCATCCGGGCGCGCGGATCGCTCTGTGCCCAGCCGCTGGTCCTGTAGGCGCGCTGCGCGCTTTCGACCGCTTCGGTCAGCTGGTCGGAATCGACGCTGTCCAGTTCCGCCTGCACCCGACCGTCGGAAGGCCGCCGCACGACGATGGCCGGACCGCGACCCGCGACCCGTCGCCCACCGATGAAATTATTGGCATGGGGCAGGCTGATCTGATCGGGGTTGAAACCGGTCACGGCATAATCTCCTTCATACGGGCATTCCGATAAAATAGGCGTGCGCAGCGGCATTTGTTGCAATTGCACGGGAAAATGTGCGCGATAATCTTCCAAAATCGGCGCGAAGGCAGCAGCCAATGCTTGGAGCGGCCTCCTAATGTCCGACCACTGATTCCCAAAGTAAGGCAGGCGGGCGTTCCTTTCCCGCCAAGGAGCAAGCGCATGGCGACAGGCATAGAGGCGATGGTGGACTTGCGACGGATGACCGTCGACGATCTGGCCGCCGCCCATATACTATCGAGCGAACAGAAATGGCCCCATCGGATCGAAGATTGGGAAATGCTGTTCGGCCTTGGCTTTGGCTATGTCGTGGAACGCGATGGTGCGGTGGTCGGTACCGCCATGGCCTGGCTCTATGGTGACAATGCCGCGACGCTGGGCATGGTCATCGTATCGCCCAGCGCGCAGGGCATGGGCCTTGGCCGCCAGTTGATGGAAGCGGTGCTGACCGAGCTGGGCGACCGCACCGTGCTGCTCAACGCTACGGACGAGGGCGTACCGCTCTACCGCAAGCTGGGGTTCGAGCCCGTCGGCCCCGTATTCCAGCATCAGGGCGCAGCCTTCGCCGTGCCGATGGCGGAACTGATACCGGAAGAGCGGGTCCGGCCGCTGGGTGCGAAGGACATGCCGACGCTGCATGCGCTCGCCCGCCGCGCCACCGGCATGGATCGGGACGCGCTGCTCGACGCGCTGGTTCCGGGCGCGCAGGGTGTGGTGCTGACCCGTGGCAACGAGCCGGTGGGCTTCGCCTTATTCCGCCGTTTCGGCCGGGGCTATGTCGTGGGCCCGACCATCGCGCCGGATACGGGCGGGGCACGGGCGCTGATATCCCACTGGCTGGGGTCCAATAGCGGCATGTTCTGCCGCCTGGACATACCGGAGGAAAGCGGCCTTGGCGCCTGGCTGGACGAGCTTGGCCTGCCCTGCGTCGGCCGGGTGATGCGCATGGTGCGCGGCCCCGCGCCCGCCAGCGATCCGTCGATCACTACTTTCTCTCTGACCACACAGGCGCTCGGATGACCATCAGCCTCAAATACTCCGCCCTCTTCATCGAACGCGCCTTCATCGGCGGCGCCTGGGTCGGCGCGACGTCGGGCGCGACCCTGCCGGTCGACAATCCCGCGACCGGCGCGATCATTGGCACCGTGCCCGATTGTGGCGAGGCGGACACGCTGGCAGCCATTGCTGCGGCCGAAGCGGCTTTCCCGGCGTGGAAGGCGCGTACGGCAGCCGACCGCGCCGCCGTGCTGGAGCGCTGGCACGCGCTGATCCTGGACAATGTCGCCGACCTTGGCCGGATCATGACTGCGGAGCAGGGCAAACCGATCGCGGAGGCCGAAGGCGAAATTCGCTACGCTGCCAGCTTCGTCAAATGGTTTGCCGAAGAGGCCCGCCGCGTCGATGGCGGCATCATCCCCGCGCCGGAAGCCAATCGCCGCATATTGGTGATGAAGGAGCCGGTCGGCGTGTCGGCCGCGATCACGCCATGGAATTTCCCGGCGGCGATGATCACGCGCAAATGCGCGCCTGCTTTGGCAGCAGGATGTCCGGTCGTCGTAAAGCCTTCCGACATGACGCCCTTTAGCGCGCTGGCGCTGGCGAAGCTGGCGGAGGAAGCGGGCGTGCCGGCGGGCGTGTTCAATGTCGTTACGGGCATGCCGACTGCGATCGGCGGCGCTCTGACGGCCAGTCCCGTGGTGCGCAAGCTGTCCTTCACCGGGTCGACCCGCGTCGGTGCGCTCCTGATGCGGCAGTGCGCAGATACCATCAAGCGGGTGAGTTTCGAGCTGGGCGGCAATGCGCCGCTGATCGTGTTCGATGACGCTGATGTCGACATTGCCGTCGCCAGCGCCATGGTCAGCAAGTTCCGCAACGCGGGCCAGACCTGCGTCTGCGCCAACCGCATATTGGTGCAGGACGGCGTCTACGACCAGTTCGCCGAAAAGCTGGCCAAGGCCGTCAGCGCGCTCAAGGTCGCGCCGGGCGATGTGCCGGGCAGCACGATCGGACCGCTGATCAATGCGGCCGCTGCCGACAAGGTGAAGGCGCATGTCGAGGATGCGCTGTCCCATGGCGCCACCCTGTTCGCGCAGGCGCCCAATGAAGCGGCAGGCGATCGGTTCGCCACGCCCGTGATACTGACCGGGGCGACGCGGAACATGCGGCTGGCCGAGGAAGAGACGTTCGGCCCGGTGGCGCCGCTGTTCCGCTTTACGCATGAGGAAGAAGGGATCGAGTTGGCCAACGCCACCAGCTATGGTCTGGCCGCCTATTTCTACACCGAAAATCTGCACCGCGCCTTCCGCGTGGCCGAGCGGCTGGAAGCCGGCATGGTCGCGCTCAACAGCGGCGCGATCGCCATGGAGGTCGCACCCTTCGGCGGGGTCAAGATGTCGGGCCTGGGCCGCGAAGGCGCCCACGCCGGAATAGAGGAATATCTGGAAACCAAGGCGTTCCATATTGCGGGGCTGAAACTCTAAGTCCCGCCCCTTTTTCTTCAGACAAAAGCGCCCTTCGACAGGGGAGGGCGAACGGAGTGATTATGTCCGCCACCAACCGTAATTATGCCATCTCCGTCATACCCGGCGACGGGATCGGCAAGGAGGTCATGCCCGAAGGCATTCGCGTGCTGGAGCGCGCGGCGAGCCTCTATGGCTTCACCATCGAGCAGACGTGGCAGGATTTCGCCTGCTGCGACTATTATGCCAAACATGGCCAGATGATGCCGGATGACTGGAAAGCGCAGATCGGCAATCCCGATGCCATTTTCTTCGGCGCGGTCGGCTGGCCCGATACGGTGCCGGATCATATCTCGCTCTGGGGTTCGCTGCTCCAGTTCCGCCGAGAATATGATCAATATGTCAATCTGCGTCCCGTCCGCCTGATGCCGGGCGTGCCTTGCCCGCTGGTCGGGCGCGAGCCGGGGGATATCGATTTCTGGGTGGTGCGCGAGAATACCGAGGGCGAATATAGCTCGGTCGGCGGCAAGATGTTCCCCGGCACGCCGCGCGAGGTGGTGATCCAGGAAACGGTGATGACCCGTCACGGCACCGACCGCGTGCTGCGCTATGCGTTCGAGTTGGCCGCAACGCGGGATCGCAAGCATGTCACGTCGGCAACCAAGTCCAACGGGATCGCCATCACCATGCCCTGGTGGGACGAGCGGGTGGAGGAAATGGCGAAGAATTATCCGACCGTCACCCATGACAAATATCATATCGATATTTTGACGGCCCAATTCGTGCTGAACCCCGATCGGTTCGACGTGGTGGTCGCGTCCAACCTGTTCGGCGATATCCTGTCCGACCTTGGCCCAGCCTGCACCGGCACGATCGGTGTCGCGCCGTCGGGCAACATCAACCCGGACCGTACCGCGCCCTCGCTGTTCGAGCCGGTCCATGGGTCGGCGCCCGATATTGCGGGCAAGGGTATCGCCAATCCGGTCGGCCAGATCTGGTCGGCAGCGATGATGCTGGAGCATCTGGGCGAAGCAGATGCCGCGGCTGCGATCATGCGCGCGGTCGAAACGGTGCTGGCGCAGCCGGGGCTGCGCACCGGCGACCTCAAAGGCAAGGCCAATACCGAACAATGCGGCAAGGCGATTGCCGACGCGCTGGCGTGAAGTAGGAAATACCGCGCTTAACTTCGCACATTTCCCGCTGGATCGGACATAATGTTGCGTTAGCCCGATCCTATCGAAAAGCCTATTGGAGGGCCGTCCCATGAGGGCGGCCCTCTCTTCATCTACCAAAAAGTCTCTTAGTAGGACAGCGGCATATTATGCCGTCCGCCTTCGCCATTATGTAATGACAGGGTCGCCAATCGCCGCATATCAGGCTTTGCAACTGCGGCATGCAGATAGGCTGGCGTTCAGAACCACAATGGCGAGCCCCCTGATGACGCTGCAATCCAACCGTTCCCTGCTGGACATCGACCGCGACCACCTGATCCACCCCGTCACTTCCTTCCGCGGGCATGAGGCGCATGGCGCGCTGCTGCTGGAAAGCGGCAAGGGCATGTGGCTGAAGGACATGGACGGCAAGGAACTGCTGGACGCCTTTGCCGGCCTGTGGTGCGTCAATGTCGGCTATGGCCAGGACAGCATCGCCGAGGTCGCGGCCGAGCAGATGCGCCGCCTGCCCTATGCCACCGGCTATTTTCATTTCGGCAGCGAGCCGGCAGTGCGGCTGGCGCAAAAGCTGGTCGACCTGAGCCCTGAAGGGCTTGATCATGTCTATTTCACGCTGGGCGGATCGGACGCGGTGGACAGCGCCATCCGCTACATCACTCATTATTTCAACGCGATCGGCAAACCGGAAAAGAAGCAGTGCATCGCATTGGAGCGCGGCTATCACGGGTCGAGCACGACCGGTGCGGGTCTGACGGCGCTCGCGAATTTCCATCGCGGTTTCGACCTTCCGCTGCGCTGGCAGCATCACATAGCGTCGCCTTATCCCTATCGCAGCGATCTGGAGGGCGACGACGCAGCGATCATCGCCCGGTCGGTGCAGCAATTGAAGGACAAGGTGGCGGAGCTGGGCGCAGACAATGTCGCCGCCTTCTTCTGCGAGCCGATCCAGGGATCGGGCGGCGTGATCGTGCCGCCGGTCGGCTGGCTGAAGGCGATGCGCCAGGCCTGCGACGAACTGGACATCTTGCTGGTCGCCGATGAGGTCATCACCGCCTTTGGTCGTACCGGTCCCATGTTCGCTTGCGAAGCGGAGGATGTGACGCCCGACCTGATGACCGTCGCCAAGGGCCTGACTGCGGGCTATGTGCCGATGGGCGCGGTGCTGATGTCAGACCATATCTATCAGGGAATCGCCAACGGCGCGGCGCCCGAAGTGGTGATCGGCCATGGCGCGACCTATTCGGGCCATCCGGTCAGCGCAGCCGTGGGGCTGGAAGTGCTGCGCCTCTATACCGAGGGCGGGATATTGGCAAACGGGCAAAAGGTCGCCGCGCGCTTCGACGCCGGCATGGCGGGCCTGATGGATCATCCCATGGTTGGCGACACGCGCGGGCGCGGCTTGCTGGGCGCGATCGAGCTGGTCACGGACAAGGGCAGCAAGGCGCGGTTCGATCCCGCCCTGAAACTGGCCGATCGGTTGTTCGCCAAAGCCTATGATAATGGCGTCATTTTCCGCGCCTTTGCCGACAATATCATCGGCCTGGCCCCGGCGCTGTGCGCGTCGGACGCGGAGATGGACGAGATATTCGCGCGCATCGCCAAGACGCTGGACGATCTGCTCGAAGAAGCCGATATTCGTGCGGCGGTGAGATAAGAGACGGGGAGCAAGGCAGATGTTGGGCGGACCCAGACTGGACAGGATCGACCTCAAGATCCTGACGCAACTTCAGCAATCAGGCCGCATCACCAATGTCGAATTGGCCGACGCGGTCGGCCTGTCGCCCAGCCCCTGCCTGACGCGGGTGAAGCGGCTGGAAAAGGCTGGCTACATCACCGGCTATGGTGCGCACATCAACCTGCACAAGCTGGGCGAATATCTGACCGTCTTTACCGAAGTGACGCTGACCGAACATCGCGCCGGCGACTTTTCCCGGTTCGAGACGCGCATCCGCAAGCTGGACGAGATCGTTGAATGTCACCTTGTCAGTGGTGGCTACGACTATCTGCTGAAATTCGTAACGCGCGGCGTGGCCCATTATCAGTCGATCATCGAAGGCATGCTGGAGAGCGACTACGGCATCGAGAAATATTTCAGCTATGTCGTGATCAAATCGCCCTTCATCAAGCATCATTACCCGATCCAGCATCTGTTCGGGGAACAGAGATAAGGTTTGGCTGGCATCTAAATGATGCGTTCCCCGGCGAAGGCCGGGGTCCAGTTGATACGGTCGGACTGGACCCCGGCCTTCGCCGGGGAAACAGATTTTGGTGAGACAGCATCAACCGATTGGGGCTAGCTTTACATCATGACCGACATATCCGACCTGATCGAACCGCTCGTCGCGTTCCGCCGCGACATCCATGCCCATCCCGAACTCGGCTTTTGCGAGCATCGCACCGCAGGAAGGATCGCCGAGCAACTACGCGCGCTGGGGCTGGAGGTGCATGAGGGGATCGGCAGGACCGGCGTGGTCGGCGTGCTGCGCAACGGCACATCTTCGCGCAGCATCGGGCTGCGCGCCGACATGGACGCGCTGCCCATCCATGAGCAGACCAACCTGCCTTATGCCAGCACGACGCCCGGCACTTTCCATGGCTGCGGCCATGATGGCCATGTCGCGATGCTTCTCGGTGCTGCGCAGCATTTGACGCGCAGCCGCAATTTCGACGGGACGATCAACTTCTTCTTCCAGCCCGCCGAAGAAGGCCAGGGCGGCGCGCGGGAAATGGTGAAGGAAGGCCTGTTCGAGCGTTTTCCCTGCGACCGTGTGTTCGGGCTGCACAATTGGCCCGATCTGCCCGCCGGCACGATCGCGACGCGCCCCGGCCCGATCATGGGCGCGGCCGACAAGTTCGAGATCAAATTAGAGGGCCGCGGGGGACATGCCGCGATCCCGCAGGATACGCCCGACGCCATAGTTGCTGCAGCATCATTGGTGCAGCAATTGAACGCCATCGTGTCGCGCCGGATCGCGCCGACATCGTCGGCCGTGCTGTCCATAACCCAGATTCATGGCGGACATACGCATAATGTGATCCCGGAACTGGTGACGATTTCGGGCACGGTGCGCACCTTCGATCCCAAGGTGCAGGACCGGATCGAGGAGTCGATCCGGCAGATTGCGGCAGGCGTGGCGCTGGCCGGAGAGTTGACCGCGCGCGTCGATTATACGCGCTATTATCCCGCGACGATCAACGATGCGGAAGCGGCGCAGGAAGCGCTGGATGCCGCCGCGACTGTGGGCGAAGCACAACTGGCGCCCGACCCGGCCTTCACGTCGGAAGATTTCGCCTTCATGCTGCAAGCCTGCAAGGGCGCCTATATCTGGCTGGGGCAGGCGAAGCCGGAAGGGTCGGTGCCGCTGCATAACCCGCATTATGACTTCAACGACGATGTGCTGGCGCTCGGCATCAAGCTGCACGTCGCACTGGCGGAGCGACATCTGGGCTGACCACGATGTCCCCGGCGCAGGCCGGGGTCCAGTTCGGAACATGGGACTGGACCCCGGCCTGTGCCGGGGAACATTTATCAGGCACGGGATGAGTCTGATCCGTCCTAATCCGGCCGTGCGGAAAACATCAGAACCAGAAGCGGATGCCCATCACCAGGCTTGTGGCCGATGCCCGCTCTCCCGCCGCGCGGGCGTAGCGCGCGGTGCCGCCGAAGCTACGTTCCCAGTTTACGCCAATATAGGGTGCAAATTCGCGGGCGAATTCATAACGCAAGCGCAAACCCAGTTCGATGTTGGACAGACCCGATCCGATGCCCAGCTCCGGCACGTCCTGCGCCGCGATATTCACTTCGGCGGCGGGTTGCAGCACCAGGCGCTGCGTGATGCGCTGGTCATAGCTACCCTCGGCGCGGACATGAACGTCACCCTTGTTCGACAGGAAGGCTTGCGCCTCCACCTCGAACCAATAGGGGGCGAGGCCCTCTATGCCGACGGTGGCATAGGTGCGCTGGGGCTGCGGCCGGAAATCATGCCGCACGCCGCCGACGATGTTCCACCAGGGATCGATCGCGCGGCTGTAGAGCGCCTGGAGTTCCGCGTTTTCGAGCGCGCCGCGCACGTCGCCCTCCCCTTCCGACTTGATGGCGAGGCGATTGATGTCGCCGCCGATCCAGCCTTCGCCCTCCCAATGATAGCCGTCGCCGCCCTTTTGCGCGCGATATTCCAGCCGGTCGATCATGAGCTGCGAAAAGGTCATGCCGCCGCTTTCCTTGAGCATGGCGGCGCGGGCGCGGGCCATGACGGCAGGGTCGTAAAGAGCTTCGGCGGCATGATCGGTGGGGACTGGCGGGGCGACGCCCCTGGGCACGCCATCATCCGATGCGGGCATGGCGTGACCGGCATGGGGATCGGCGGGTTGATCCGACGCCGCATCCTCCTGCCCTGGCGGCATCTGGTGCGCGCTATGGTCCATCTGGCTGTGGTCCTGTGCCAAAGCAGGCATGGCGGTGCCGGCCAGCAGCAGTACGGCGGAGGTGATCAGGCGCTTCATGCCGCGTCCTCCTCATGACGCACCGTGACGACGCGCATCATCCCGGCGTGCATGTGCATCAGCATGTGACAGTGAAACGCCCAGTCGCCCAGCGCATCGGCGGTGAGGTCAAAGCTGATCTTGCCGCCGGGCAGGACATTCACCGTATGCTTGCGCGGATTATGGGTCGGATCGTCGCCGGTCAGCAACTGGAAGAAATGGCCATGGATATGGATGGGATGCGGCATCATCGTGTCGTTGATGAGCGTGATGCGCACGCGCTCCATATGACGGAAGGCGATCGGGTCCGCACCGTCCGACAGCTTCACCCCATCGAAGGACCACATATAGCGTTCCATGTTGGCGGTCAGGTGAATGTCGAGGGAACGGGTCGGCGTGCGGATATCTGCGTTGGGTTCCAGCGACCGCAGATCGGCGTAAGTGAGGACGCGATGGTCGACATCCTCCAACCCTGTCGGCCGGTCGGCGGTACGATCGGCCGGCATGGAGGATAGGGTCGCGACTCCCGGTCCCATCGGCACGTCGGGCGCCACCGATGGATCGAGCATCTTCATGGCATGGCCGGACATGCTGTCGTTCGCTGGCTGGCTGAGGTCGATCACGCCGCCCTGCCCCATGTCCATGCCGGACATGTCCATCCCCATATCCTTCATGGTGAGGAGCGGACGCGCGCGCAGGTCGGGGATGGGCGCCACCATGCCGATCTGCGGCGCAAGTGTGGCACGGACCTGCCCCGAACGGTCGATGGCTTCGGCAATCAGACCATAGGCTTTCGCTTCGGTCGGCTGCACGATGACGTCGTAGCTTTCGGCGATGCCGATCTGGAACTCGTCCGTCTCGACCGGCTGAACATGCTGGCCGTCGCACTGGACCACGGTCATCGGCAGGCCGGGCAGGCGGATGTTGAAATTGGTCATGGCCGAAGCATTCACGATGCGCAGGCGCACCCGCTCGCCCGGCGCAAAGAGCCCGGTCCAGTTTTCCGGCGTGCCATGGCCGTTGATGAGGAAGCTATAGGTCGAGCCGGTGACATCGGAAATGTCAGTGGGGTCCATGCGCATCTTGCCCCAGTCCATCCGGTCCTTGAGGCCCTGATCCTTACCGGCCAGCAGCCCCGCCAACGTCTGACGCTGGAAATTATGATAGCCGCCCATCTGTTTCAGCCGCTTGAGCAGCACATGCGGATGGACCAGCGACCAGTCGGCCAGCACGATGACATGTTCCCGGTCCGACTGCACCGGATCGACGCCGGCGGGATCGATGACGATCGGGCCATAATGGCCCATCGCCTCCTGCATGCCCGAATGGCTGTGATACCAATAGGTGCCCGACTGACGGATCGGGAAATCATAGGTGAAAGTTTCGCCCGGCCGGATACCAGGGAAGCTGACGCCGGGCACGCCATCCATCTGGAAGGGGACGATCAGGCCGTGCCAGTGGATCGACGTGTCTTCTTTCAGATTATTGGTGACGGCGAGCTGAACCCTTTGCCCTTCCTTCAGACGGATGAGCGGCGCGGGCACGGTGCCGTTGATGGTGATCGCATGGGCCGACCGGCCGCCGGTGCCGAAATGACTGTCGCCCACGGTGAGCGCGATGCGATCGCCCGACAGGACTCCCGGCGCGGGATGCAGGCCAGCAGTGCCGCTGCGTGCCCAGGCGGGGACGGCGCCGGCCAGAGTCAGTGCGGCGGCGCCTTTGAAGAGGGTGCGGCGGTCAAGGGACAGATCGGTCATGCCCCTTCATACGCGGGCGGGGCTTCAATCCCTCAAAATTTCAGCGAGTTTTGCGCGAGCGCGGTAGAGGCGGGTTTCGACCGCCTTCTCTGTAATGCCCAGCACCTGCGCGGCTTCGGCCTGGCTCATCTGCTCGATCGTGCGGAGCAGCAGGACATTCTTCAGATTGGCCGGCAGCGTAGCGATGACAGCGTTGATGCGGGCGACCTCCTGCGCGGATCGCGCCGCTTCCTCCGGTGTCGCACCGGCGTCCGCAATGTCGAGCGCATCGTCGATGGGGTTGGCAAAGGCGAAGAAACGACGGACGGCACGGCGACGCCCCCAGTCGCGGCATTTGTTGAGGGTGATGCGCGCGATCCAGATGCGGAACGGGCGCGATCCGTCATAGCGGGCGAGCGCGGCGAAGGCGGCGACGAAACTTTCCTGCGTGATGTCGAGCGCTTCGTCAGGATCGCCGATGGCCCCGCGCGCCAGCCGAAACATGGCGTCGCGATGCCGCCGCATCAGCGCCCCATAGGCGGCCTGATCCCCGGCCAGCGCGCGAGTGGCCAAGGCGCGATCATCAGGATCGGCTGTCGTCACCGGGCCGGCTGGGTCAGCGCCTTGACGATCGCGGCATCGAACTGCGCCGCCTGATCGGGGCGCAATACACCGCGCATCGCGAAGATATGCTGGAGCGTTTCCTTTTGCAGCTGACCCATCACATGATGCGATCGATCGACGGCTTCGGCCACTTTGGGACCATAGCCATGTTCAACCTCGATCGCGGTGGCCAGCCGCTCATTGTCGGCACGCATTTCCGCCTCCAGCGCTTCGCGGCGCTTGGCGAAGGTGGCCTCCAGTGCGTGGATGCGCCGTTCCTGCGCGGCGTCGAGCGTCAGCCGCTGATGGAGGAGGGCGTGGACCTCGCTTTCGACGCGGGGTGGCGGCGCCAGCCAGATGCGCGCGACCAGCACGGCGGCAAGCGCCGCAGCGAAGGCCACCAGCGCCACCCATATATAACGCCGGCCGTTCATTGGCCGAGCAGGCGGGACGGCGCATAGTCGGACATGCCGATCGGCAGGGGCGCCGCTTGTGCAGGCGCACCGGGCACGATGCTGCCGGCCCAGCCGATGCCGATCGCCAGAAGGCCGGCCAGCATCAGGCTGCGCCGGGCCATCGCCCGGTCGCGCCGTCGGGCGAGGCCACCCATCACCGCCGCGTCCATATCCGCCAGGCGCGCGTCGGTCGGCATTGCCCGCACCGCCCCCAGCAACTGATCCAGATCGCTCATCATCTAATCTCCATCCTTCCCCACGCATACGCGCGAGCGACGGCTATCCCTCATCTGTACGGACGAAAAAATATGCCCATGGGTCGAGGGGTACGGCAAGTCCATGCGTATCATCCCCTGACCACCCTATCTGGCCACCCCGATGGAGACTATCCCATGACCCGTTATTTCCTGACCGCTGCTGCCGCCCTTGCGCTGGCTCTGCCCGGCGTAGCGAGCGCGCACAGCAAGCTGGTGTCGTCCACCCCGGCCGCCAACGCGACCGTCGCCAAGCCGACCAAGCTGAGCCTGACCTTCTCCGAAACCTTCCTGGCCCCCATGAGCAGCGCGGAGCTGGTGATGACCGGGATGCCGGGCATGGCCAATCATGAACCGATGCCGATCAAGGGATTCAAGACCGACGTCAACGGCAAGACCATGACCCTGACCTTCCCCCGCGCTCTGCCCGCCGGCAGCTATGACCTGAAATGGCATATCGTCGGCGCCGACCAGCACAAGATGGAAGGCGGTTACAGCTTCAAGGTCAAGTAAGAGCCGATGACCGAGGGGGCACTGATCGGCGCGCGCTTTGCACTGATGATCGACCTCGCCCTGCTCATGGGCCTGCCGCTATTCTGGTGGGCCATGGGCATGGCGGGGAGAAAGAGCCTGCTGGTCATTTTGGCGCTGGGCGGCATGGCGCTGTCTGCGCTGTGGTTGCTGGCCAGCGCCGCCGCCATGACTGGCACGCCGATCAGCAGCCCCGACTGGGCCAGCGCGCAGATATTGCTGACGATGACACCGATCGGCCCGGTGCTGGCGGTGCGCAGTGGCGCACTGCTGTTGACGCTGGCTTGCCTTCTCCTGCCGCAGGGCCTTCGGGTCGCACTGATCCCTGCGGCGGTCGCGGCTGCAACGCTGGCCTGGACCGGTCATGCCGGCGCGACGGAAGATATGGCGGGTACGCTGCACCGGGCTGCCGATGTCGCCCATATATGGGCGGCGGCTGGATGGATCGGGGCACTCGCGGTGCTGCTGCATGCGGTGGTGACGCTGCGTCATGATGTGCAGCGGGTGGCCGCGATGCTGGGCGGCTTTGCCCTGATGGGGACGCTGATCGTGGCGACCCTCATCATCAGCGGCGCGATCAATCTGGTGACGATCGTGGGGTTGGCGGACGCGCCGGCGCTGGTGGGCAGCCGCTATGGTATGTTGCTTGGCGCCAAGCTGGCACTCTTCGCACTGATGCTGGGGCTGGCGGCGGTGAACCGCTGGCGGCTGACGCCCTTGCTGGAGCGGGGCGAGGCGCAGCGGGCCATTGCCCATCTGCGCCTGTCGCTGGCCATCGAAACGAGCGCCGCCATCGCCATCATAGGGCTGGTGGCATGGCTGGGGACGCTCGATCCGATGGCCTGACCAGCCTTCCGTGTCAGGCCGGTCGGTAGATGCAGTAGACTTTCTTCACATGGACCTGGCTGTCCCAGCTACATTGTGCGCCCTGTTCCACCAGAAAGATGTCGCCCTTGTGGAAAGTCCCTTCTTCGCCGGCTTCGTCGACGAAGGTGACGCTGCCTTCGAGCAGGTACATGAGTTCGAAATGGCGATAGGCCATGGCGCGGCGATAATAGGGCGTCGAATCCCAGGTACCGACCATATATTCGCCGTCGTCCGATTTATAATCGCCATGGTTGCGGCACTGCGGCGTCGGGCCGACCAGCAATTCGGCAAGCGGGGCACCCGATGGTTCGAGCGGCGCACCGGTATCGACCGGGATGATCGCGCCATCGCCGGCCGGGCCGCCGCTGCGGCGCATGAAGACAAGGCGAACGTCGGCATCGGCCGACCAATCGAAGGTCGCGCCGTCGCGTAGCAGCAGGCTTTGGCCTTCGGTCAGCGTGAAGCGCTTGCCCGCCTGTTCGATGCGGACGGCGCCGGCTTCCACGATGATGAACTCTTCGCCGGGCAAGGCGGAAACGGTGCCGTTGCCCTGCGGCAGGAGGATAAGGCCGGCGCTGATCGGCCCGTCGGCGAGTGGCAGGGCTGCGCGAGCGCCCAGGAAAGCGTCGCCGATTGCCGGGGCGACGGTGACGCCTGCGGCCCATTGACGCAGGTCGATGAAGGAGCGGATTTGCGAAGCGGTGCTGGTCATGCCGGCCTTTTCCTGTGCTGGACGAAGGCGGCAGGATAAAAGCGGCGGCGCAGCAGGAGGCACCGATCGCGGCAGGATATGCCGCGATCGGTGCCGTTTGCGGCGGCAGCGGCCGTTACAACTGCCGCAGGGCGCGGGCCGGGCGGATCGACATCAGCGGAATCGCACCGGCAAGGCCGATGCCCAGCGTCAGCAATGCGCCGCCGCCCAATGTCGCCAGCACCACCCACCAGTCGGGCGCCCAGGTAAATTCGAAGATCCGCACGATGACGAACCAGGCCGCCGTCAGCCCGAGCCCTAGCGCAACCAGCGCCAGCATGGACGCAAGCAACCCATATTCGATCGCCTGCCCGCCCAATATCTGCCAGCGGGTCGCGCCCAGCGTCTTCAATATCACGCTGTCATAACTGCGCGCCGCGCGGGAGGCGGCGATGGCGCCGACCAGCACGGCGATGCCCGCCAGGATCGCGACCGAGGCGGCAGCGACGATGGCGCGCGACATCTGCGTCATGATGGTACCGACCTGATCGATCACATCGCCCACGCCGATCACCGACACGCCGGGGAAGGCGGCGAGCAGCGCGCGGGTCATGGCCGCGTCGTGGCGGGCATCCATGGTGATGGTCGCGGTCATGCTGTGCGGCGCGGCGGCCAATGTGTTGGGGGAGAAGACGAGGATATAGTTGAAGCCCATCGTGTCCCAGTTGACCTTCCGCAGGGAGGCGATGCGCGCAGTGATTTCCCGGCCGAGGATGCTGACGGTCAGATTGTCGCCGATGCCGATCCCCATGACCTTCGCCGCTTCTTCGTCCAGCGAGACGAGCGGCGGGCCGGCATAGGCGCGCGGCCACCACTGACCAGCGGTCAGGTCGCTGCCCTGCGGCAGGGCAGCGCTATAGGTGACACCGCGCTCGCCGCGCAGGAACCAGGCACCTTCGGGCAGTTCCTTCAGATCCGCGACGCGTTGCGCGCCATAGGCGACGATCGTGCCGCGCAGGGACGGCACGATGTTGAGTTGCGCTTCGGGTGCCTGCTTGCGGGCGATTGCGCGGAAGCGGTCGACTTGCACCGAGGGGATGTCGAGGACGAACTGATTGGGCACCTTTTCCGGCACGACGTTGCGGATTTCGCGATCGAGGCTGGTCTGGATGCCGGCCAGCGTCACGAACAAAGTGAGCGCAAGGCCCAGTGCCACGATCAGCGCGGCCGTTTGCGCGCCGGGGCGGTGAAGATTGGCCAGCGCAAGGCGCAGCAGCGGACGGCGCGGGCGCGGCGCGATCAGGGCGAGGCGGCGGACTGCCCAACCCAGGCCGAGGAGCAACAGCAGAACCGCCGCCGTCGCGCCGAGGACGGCGGCAGAAAAGAGCGGTTCGCGCGCGGTCAGCAAAGCCAGCGCGACGAGCAGGCCCCCTGCCCCGCCCATGGCGATCAGGCTGCGCCGGTCGATGCCGCCCCGCGTTTCCACCGCACCACGAAAGATGGCGGCGGCCGGCTGGGTGCGGGCGCGACCGAGCGGCGGGAAGGTGAAAAGGAAGGCGATGAGCAGGCCGTAAGCGGCGCTGGTGACAAGCGGCAGCGGATGGAGCCGGAAGCCGGGGCTGACCGGCAGCACATCACCCGCCAGCGCGACGATCAATGGCGGCAACAGCGCGCCCACGACAAGACCGGCGGCGATGCCGAGCAGCGCGACCACGCCGACCTGCATCCTATATATGCGGCCGATATCGGTGGAGGTCGCGCCCAGCACTTTCAATGTCGCGATGCCGCCGCGCTTGCCGGCGAGATAGGAGGCGACGCCGTTGCTGACTCCGATGCCGGCGATGACGAGGGCGGCCAGCCCGATCAGCGACAGAAACTGCCCCATGCGTTCGATGAAGCGATTGGCGCCCGGCGCTGCACGATCGCGGTCCTTCAGCGTCCAGCCGTCGGTTTCATGCGCCTTTTCCATGTCCTTGCGCACCGTGGCAGGATCAAAACCGGGGTTCAGGCGGATACGATATTTGGCGGTATAGAGGCTACCCGGCTGGATCAGGCCGGTACGGCGCAGCCCATCGATCGAGACGATCGCGACCGGGCCCAGGGTGAAGCCTTCGCCCAGCCTGTCCGGCTCGTCGGCGATGATGCCGCCGATGGTGAAATCGGCGGTACCATAGCGCAGCCGGTCGCCGGGACGAATCTCCAGCCGCTCCGCCAGCGCTTGGCCGATCAGCATATGATCGGGATCGAGTGGACTATATGTGCCGCTTTTCAGCGTAAGGGTACCATAAAGCGGATAGACGGCATCGACCCCCTTCAACTCGGTGAGGATCGCCGGCGGCGCATCTTTGGCCCCCTGCCCCACACGCTGCGCCATGGCGCGCAGGCGGATGGTTTCGCTCAGTGTGCCGAGTTGGCGGAAGGCTTCCTTGTCGCCCAGCCGTGCCTCCCGCTGCGTCATGGCGATTTCGATGTCGCCGCCCAGCAGATTGCGGCCGCGATCGCTCAGCTCCTGCGTGATCGCGGCGGTCAGACTGCCGATCGCGGCCAATGTCGCCACGCCCAGGAACAGGCAGAGGAAGAGAAGGCGCAGGCCGCGAAAGCCCAGATGCAGGTCGCGCCGGGCGATGCGCCAGCTGGCGCGCCAATTCAGCGCGTTCACGCCGCGCGGTCCGATATGATGTGGCCGTCGCGCATTTCCACGATCCGGCCGCAGCGCTGCGCCAGCACCGAATCATGGGTGATGATGACCAGGGTCGCGCCCGCCGCCGCCTGCCGTTCGAACAGCAGGTCCATGATGGTGGCGCCGGTGGTGACATCCAGATTGCCGGTCGGCTCATCGGCAAAGAGCAAAGTCGGGCGCGGCGCGACGGCGCGGGCGATGGCCACGCGCTGCTGCTCGCCACCCGAAAGCTGGGCTGGATAATGGTCGAGCCGATGGCCAAGGCCCACGGCGCGCAATTCCGCCGCCGCCCGATCGAAGGCATCGGCATGGCCGGCCAGTTCCAGCGGCACGGCGACATTTTCATGCGCGGTCATGGTCGGCAGCAGGTGGAAGCTTTGCAGGATGATGCCGATGCGGCCGCGGCGGGCCTGCGCCAATGCGTCCTCATCCAGCGCGCCGAAATCGACGCCGCCCACGCTGACGCTGCCGCCGCTCGCCTGTTCAAGGCCCGACAACACGGCCATCAGCGAGCTTTTGCCCGATCCCGATGCGCCGAGGATGGCGATGCTCTCCCCGCGCAAGATGGTAAGATCCACCCCCTTGAGGATCGCCACCGGCGCTTCGCGCGTTCCAAGCGAAAGGGTGACATCCTGCGCGCGGATCGCGATAGTGGTGGGATCGATGGGCAGATGCATGAAGAAGGAGCGCTCCTTGGGCCACAAGTGGATGCAATATGGGGCGTTGGCGCTGATTGTCCAACTGGCGGTGGCCTGTTCGGATAAAACACCCACTTCGCCGCCCGCCGGTCATGAAGCGCAGGTGGCAAATCAGGCACAGCCGGCGGTGCCGGCGGCGGACGAACCGCTGGTGGTCGCCTTTGGCGACAGCCTTTATGCCGGCTATAATCTGGATCAGGACAAGGGGCTGGCGCCGGTGCTGGAAAAGGCGCTGACGGCGCACGGCATGAAGGCGCGGGTCGTCAATGCCGGCGTGTCGGGCGACACCACGGCGGCGGGGCTGACGCGGCTCGCCTTCACGCTGGACGGCTTGCCCCGTAAGCCCGACCTGATGCTGGTGGGGCTGGGCGGCAACGACATGCTGCGAGGCCTGTCTCCAGCGGAGACGCGCACCAATCTGGACGCGATATTGGCGCAGTTGCAGAAACGCGGCATCCCGGTGCTGCTGACCGGCATGCTGGCGTCACCCAATATGGGGCCGGACTATGCCGCCGCCTTCAACCCCATCTATCCCGAACTGGCGCAGAAATATAAAGCCGGCCTCTATCCCTTCATGCTGGACGGGGTGATCGGCGATCGGACGCTGCAACTGCCCGATGGCATACACCCCAATGACAAGGGCGTGACGGTGATCGTCGGCAAGCTGGCGCCTGTGGTGGCCGAGGCGCTCAAGCCATGACGGCACGGATCAAGGTCGGCCTGATCGGCTATGGTATGGCCGGGCGGGTATTTCATGCGCCGCTGATCCGCGCCGCAAAGACGCTGGATCTGGTGGCGATCGCGACCAGCAGGGCCGATGAGGTGGCCGCGCTCGATCCCACCATCGCCTGCATGGAAGCGGCCGCCCTGCTGGCCGATCCGGCGATCGCGTTGGTGGTGGTTGCGACACCGAGTGCGACACATGCAGCGCTGGCCGCAGATGCCCTGCGAGCGGGCAAACATGTGGTCGTGGACAAGCCTTTCGCCCTGTCGCTGGCCGAGGCGCGCGATCTGGTAAAACTGGCGCACACCCATGGGCGGCAGCTGACGGTCTTCCACAATCGACGGTTCGACAGCGACTTCCTCAGCATCCGCGCGGCGATAGAGGAAGGCACGATCGGGCGGGTGACGCATTTCGAATCCCATTTCGACCGCTTCCGCCCGGAAGTGCGAGACCGCTGGCGTGAGGATGGATCGGCGGGATCGGGTGTCTGGTTCGACCTCGGCCCACATCTGGTCGATCAGGCGCTGGCGCTGTTCGGCCGGCCGCTGGCGGTCAGCGCGGATATTGCCGCGCTGCGCTCCGGATCGGCCGCGGACGATTGGGCGCATGTCGTGCTGCGCTATCCGGGGATGCGCGCGGTGCTGCACGCCAGCCTGAACGCGCCGGGTGGCGATATTGGTGGCAGTCCGCGCTTTGCCGTGCATGGCAGCGGGGGATCGCTCATCAAGCGGCAGCTCGATCCGCAGGAGGCGCAGTTAATCGCTGGCCTGCGTCCAGGTGAGCTGGGTTGGGGCGTCGATCCCGATCCGCTGGAAATTCATGACGGTGCCGGCGGCGTGACGCTGCGCCCGGCTGCGATGGGGTGCCAGCAGCTTTATTATGCCGAATTGGGCGCGGCCCTTCTGGCCGGCACCGCCCTGCCGATTCCGCTTGATGAAGCGGTAGCGGTGCAGGAGATTGTCGAAGTCGCGCTCTTGTCGGCGCGACAGGATCGAGTGGTGTCGCTGCCCTGAACTGACCTATAAAAAATATGGAGGATGAGAGATGAGCCTGACCCTGCGTACCGTGCTGATGGCCGCTGCCCTTACCGCCCCGATCGCTGACGCCCGGACCAATTCCGCGGCGCCGGTGGTGACCATAGCAGACGGCGCGCTGCGCGGGGTGGAGGAGGATGGCGTCATCGCCTTTCGCGGCATCCCCTTCGCTGCGCCCCCGGTCGGCGATCTGCGCTGGCGCGCGCCGCAAGCCGTGGCGCGTTGGCAGGGCGTGCGCGATGCGAGCCGCTATGGCCATGACTGCATGCAGCTCCCCTTCCCCAGCGATGCCGCGCCACTCGGCACGCCGCCGTCCGAAGACTGCCTCTATATGAATGTGTGGAAGCCGGCAGCGGCCAAGGCCAAGTTGCCGGTGATGGTGTGGATCTATGGCGGCGGCTTCGTCAATGGCGGATCGTCCCCACCCACCTATGCCGGCGCGGCGCTGGCGCGGCAGGGGATCATGATGGTCAGCTTCAACTATCGGATCGGTCGGTTCGGCACCTTCGCTCATCCCGCATTGACGAAGGCCGATGCGGACAAGGGGCTGCTCGCCAATTATGGCTATATGGACCAGATCGCGGCACTACGCTGGGTGCAATCGAACATCGCGGCTTTTGGCGGCGATCCGGCCAATGTCACCATCGTGGGCGAAAGCGCGGGCGGCATGTCGGTCCATGCACTGCTGACATCGCCCATGGCGCAGGGGCTGTTCCACCGGGCCGTGATCCAGTCAGGCGGCCCGCGCCTGATGGAGGAAGCGACGATGGCATCGGCAGAACAGGTGGGCGCAGCCTTTGCCGAGAAGAAGGGGGTCGCCTCCGGCGCACCCGATGCGCTGGCCAGGCTGCGCGCCCTGCCAGCGGACACGATGATCGATGGGCTGAACCTGGCCACCTTGTCCGCGCCGGGACCGCGCACCTATAGCAGCCCGATCGCCGACGGGCGGATCGCGGTCGACGCGCTTGCCGCCTATCAGGCCGGCAAGTTTGCACGGGTGCCCGTGATGATCGGCGCGACCAGTAACGATATTGGCGGTCCGACCGGCACGATGGTGACCGGTGCGCGGTCCATGGCGCAGTTGTTCGCCAGCCAAAACCTGCCGACCTATTATTATCGCTTCTCCTATGTCGCGCAGTCGTTGCGCACCGCCGACACCAGGGGTGCAGGCCATGCGAGCGAAATCCCCTATTTCTTCGACACCGTCGGGATCAAATATGGCGATGCGACCACGGCTGGCGACCGTGCACTGGGCCGCTTGGCCAGCGGCTATCTGGTCAATTTCGTAAAAAGCGGCGACCCTAATGGGAAAGGCCTGCCCGCCTGGAAAGCCTATGCGCCTGCAACATCGACGCTGATGGACATCGGGACACAGGGCAGCGCAGCCATCGTTCCCGACCGTTGATCGGCTGAAAATTCAGCGTGTTATCAAGACTCGCACGACGTACTTTCGGAATCATCACACCGTGTTATCGGTTCCGATCCGTCGTGCGATCAGTTTTCGGACGTCGCTTGCGAATCGCAGGATTCCCGCCATGAATCGCTGTCTCGATGGGATGGTAATCAGTATAATCTCCTCATAAAAATCTCTAATGCGCGTTTGCCGCCAGAATTGCGTCATGGTTAGAGATCCAAGGGCTATCAGCTGGCGCCGATCCTTTCCCTCAGTTCATCGATCAACGGTTGTGCTTCGCGGTGACGCAGTGCAGCAAGGAAGCAATTCCTGCCCACCCTTCCGTCAGGTTTGACTTTCATGGCTAAATGAGCGCATTAAACGCTAACCATTTTACCGCCATGATTCGGCAATGAGGGGCGCTATGTCGTTTACCGTCAACACGCTGCGTAACGTCACCACTGCGTGCCAGCAAATGCGCGATCATATCAAGACGATCGTGTTCCGCCCTGACACGCGCAAGACGCTCGATATCACCTTCGGACCGACGGTTGCCGCCGAACTGATCGGCCGCACGCCCGAAGCATTGGCCAAAGCGGAATCCAAGGGGCGCCTGCCCCAGCCCAAGCAGCAGCCCAATGGCCGCCGCTATTACACGCTGGAAGACCTGACCCAGATCCGCGAGGCTTTGGGCATCCATGTCGGCAAGCAGCCGGACGAGGATGCGGTCGTCCTGGCGGTTCAGAATTTCAAGGGCGGCGTGGGCAAGAGCACCATTACCAAGCATCTGGCCGACTATCTGGCGCTGCATGGCTATCGCGTGCTGGTGATCGACTGCGATCCCCAGGCATCGACCACCACCATGTTCGATATCCAGCCCGAAACGCTGATCGACGATGATCAGACGCTGGGCACATTCCTGTCGCCGCGCAGCACCTTCAGCGATTTCGCCCAGACGATCCGCGACACGCCCTGGCCCACGATCAAGATCGTCCCGTCCAGCCTTGGCCTTCAGGACGCGGAATGGGATCTGACCTCTACCCTGCGCGAAGGCGGGCAGGCGGTGCGCGAAAGTCTTCAGGCACTGCGTATCGGCATATCCAGCGTGGCCAAGGATTTCGACGTGATCCTGCTCGATCCCCCGCCAGCCATGGGCTTTCTGGGTCTCAATGTGATGGCGGCCGCGACCGGCCTGCTCATCCCCGTACCCGCGCGCCAGCTCGATTATCTGTCCACCATCCATTTCATGGACACGATCGCGGACAATATCGAAATCCTCGAACAAAATGGCACGCCGGTCAATTATGGCTTCATCCGCGTCGTCTGTTCCACCTTTTCGCCCAGCAAGCCGGGTGAAAATGATATGTGGCGGATCATGCAGGCGACCTATGCGGGCCTGTTGCTGGGCCAACCGATCCTGGCTTCCGAAGAAATCAAGAATGCCACACAGGCCTTCCGCTCCATCTATGAATCCAAACCGTCGGCGTCGCATCAGACCTATATGCGGTGTCGCGACAATCTCGATGCCGTGTTCGGCGAGGTCGAACAACAGATCAGGCAGCAATGGGCATCGACCAGCCTGACCGGCGCTGCTGACGCTGGCGTGAGTGTCGCGGCATGAGCCGGCGCTCGCTGATCAGCGAGGCGCTTGCCTCCGTTCCCGCCGAACCCGTCGTGGCGCCTGATCCGGTTACGGGCGAAACCGCGGCGCCCGGCCGCGTCAATTTCACCAACAAGCGGTTGGAAGCTTTTGGCGAAGCCGCGCGGATCGTGAAACGGCCGACCATCCGGTTGAAGCCGGCGGAATGTTCGATCTGGCCCGGCAATGCGCGTGACTATTCGCTGCTGGACGAACATCGGCTGCGCAGCCTGATCGATTCCATCCTGGCCGAAGGCGGCAATCGTATTCCTGCGGTTGTGCGGCGTACGCCCAACGGCCCCCTGCCCTATGAACTGGTCACGGGAACCCGGCGTCACTGGGCGATCAGCTGGCTTAACGGCAACCATTATCCCGACATCGATCTGATCGCGATCATCGAGGATCTGGACGATGAGGCGGCCTTCCGTCTGGCCGATATCGAAAATCGCGAGCGGGAGGATATTTCCGATCTGGAGCGTGGCTTAAATTACAAGGCTGCGGTCGATCGCTTCTATGGCGGTGTGCAGTTGCGCATGGCCGAGCGGCTGAAAATCTCCAAGTCGCAATTGTCGCGTTATATTGCGTTGACCGACATCCCCCCCTTCCTCGTCAGCGCCTTCCATTCGCCCATGGATCTGCAGGCCAAATATGGTGAGAAGCTGCTGCCGCTGTTGCGCGATCCGGCAAGCCGGACGAAGCTGGAGGCGGCAGCTGACCAGATCGCATCGGAGCAGAGTTTCCGTCGTTCGGGTGACGAACAGCCCATTGCGGGCGCGGAGGTGATGAGCCGTCTGCTCAAGGCGATGACGGCCAAGGGGCGCGTGCAAAAGGCGGCGATTGCGGGCAGCAATGGCAAGCCGATCGGCGAGGTGCTGAAGGATCAGCAGAAGGTTCTGACGCTCACGCTCACCCCGTCGGACCTGTCGACCGATGCCATATTGGAAGCGTTGCGCCCGGTGATCGACGCGGCGCGTATTCGCACCGCAAAGCGGCGATAAACAGGCGCTTTGCAGGAACGAAAAGCTGAAAATAGAGGAATAAACCTTATATTTCAGTTTGTTATATCGATTTCCCCCCGGGGGGACAGCAAATGGGATGATGCAGGGTGGCGAATGAGGGCGAACTCAAGACGGCGCTGAAGGAGCGCAAGGTCCAGTTCGAAATGTTCTTCACCCTGCCGGATTTCAGCGACATCTCCCTGCGCGATTATCAGGAGACGATGCAGCGGCCGTTCTTCAGCCTGTCGAAGCGCAAGCGCGTCAAGCCGATCGATTATGTCAGTCCGGACAAGGCGGTCACCGTCCATGTTTCGCCCAATCCTACCTATGGAATGGCGACGATCTGGGACGCGGATATCATGATCTATCTGGCGTCACATCTTAACGAGCTGCGCGAGCGTGGCCTCAACGATCTCTCGCCCGTTATTCGCCTTCAGCCAGGCGATCTGCTCAAGCGCATTTGCTGGGGCACCAGCGGGCGGGCCTATGAGCGGCTGGTCAGCGCGCTCGACCGGCTGCAGGCGACGACGATCAAGACCAATATTCGCGCCAGCGCCAAGAGCCGGGAAACGACCTTCTCCTGGATCGACAGCTACACCCATCTGGTGGATGAGCGGACCCAGCGTTCGCTCGGCATGGAAATCACCCTCTCCAAATGGTTCTTCGACGGGGTTATGGACAAGCGCAATGTGCTGGCCATTTCACCGCTCTATTTCGAGATTACCAGCGGCCTTGGCAAATGGCTGTACCGCGCCTCGCGCAAACATGCGGGCGGCAACGGCGCGGAAGGCTTCGTCATCGGCTTCGAAACGCTCCATCAGAAGAGCGGTAGCGAGAGCAGCTATCCGGTATTCAAGCGCAAACTGCTCGACCTTGCCAAGGCGAATGAATTGCCGGACATCAGCCTTGAGGTCGTCAATCCCGATAGCACGAAGCCCAAGATGCGGATGGTCATGCGTCGGCACATGGCCGAACGCGCGCGATCTGTCCGGGCGAACCCCCTCCCCTCCTCTGTCACGCCAGCAGAGGATGACGAGCAGGCGATGATCGATCCGCGGCAGGCCATGACGCTGATCGCGCAAGCGGCCGGCGGGTTGCGAAGCCCGGGTGCGGACAGAAGCAAGGCCAAACCGGTCCCCCTATCTGGCGGGCGGGCGCGCGATATATTGGACGCCCACGTTCATGACGCGATCCGCAGCGACTTTCCCGGCTGGGACTATGATGAACTGATGCGTAGGTTCGATGCCTTTCTGGGCGCCAATCCGCATGAGTTGCCGCGCAACTATTCCAAGCGCTTCTATGGCTTCGTGAAGGAACATCACCGCCGCAACAAATATAAGTTGCGGCCCTGAATTCTTCATTCGACGTGTTTTTAGAATCACGTCATCATTGACGCCCGACGATGGCAGCGGTCGCGGATGAGCCCTGCGCAATATCACGACATCAATGGATAGCGACGCAAATCCGTCCTTCTCAGCCCCTCGACCGATGAGGTCGTCACCTGCCGATCTGTAACCGCGGCGATGTTGCGGTCTGAATGAGGTGATTCTGAAAACACGATGCTTAGCAACCTGACACGTCGCTGAGCCTCCTCCGCACGCAAGGCCGAGTCAGATAGCTGCTGTTTCCGGACATTCATCGCATTGACACGCTCCGCCTGCTCAGGCCCGGTTACAGCAAGCGGCCGCTGAACGTGTTTTCGAACAGATCGCAAGAAACGGTGTTGCCCTCTGTTACGCAACTTCGAAACATGTTGGATGGGAGGGAGTCCCGAAGTGAAGTGACGGCCGGTGCGGCCCCCCTCCCCCTATTCCCAGCTGACGCAAGCGGGAAAACCGCGTCCCATTAGCGCATGCGTCGTCTTTTTGGCAAAGGCTCAAAATATGCGGCGGTCGCGAACTGAATCCGACGTGCGGAATAGAACAAAAGTGGGAAATGCCATGAGGCGGCCTGAGGGGCCCGTAGGACACCGAAGGGCCTTCCAGATCATACGGCCTATCTGAGCCTCGAAAAGGCGCTCAGCGAGCTTCTGGCGAGGCCGATTTTTTCATGCCTCCGACCAAAAATCATGCATTTGGGGATCGGTAAGCGGATCTGAGATGCTCGATGTAGACGGCAGGTTGCTTACCGGGATGCTGTAGGTGCGGTAGCTGGCTTGGCCAGAGCGCTCCACAAGCAGCCCGGCTTCGGTCGCGATGGTCAGCAATTTGATCGCGCCGGCAGAGGTGATGTCAAGTCGATCGGCAACGAGCCGGCTGCCGATATGAGGATGCGCCATGGCCAGCATCACGACTTCTTTCAGTCGGCCCGGACGACGACGGTTGGCAATGTGCGCGGCGGTGCGATGGGCATAGCTGCGCAGTCGCAGTTCCTGATCGAGCAGGTGCCGCGCGCCATCCGCAATCGCTCGCAGCCATAGCCGATCGTACCGATCAGGATCGGCAATTTTCCAAGCCGTGCCGTTCAACTGGAAACCCAGGGCCACGAGTCCGCCTGACGAAACATCGAACCGGCCCGGTCCGAAACGGTCACCGATCAGAAAACTGGCAACTGCATCACCGCGACCGATCGGCGTACGCGACCACCAGGATTGGGCGAGACGTGCACCATAGAGCAGGGGCGGGGAGGGGGGCAGCGTTGCCACGGCCTTCTGCCACGCTTCCACCCGTATCCGGATGTCGGACAGCGGCAGGGCAGGGGCCGCCCAAGGCGTAGCTGCAACGGTGGCATCCTCCACCCCCAGCCAGTCGAGCAAGCCTGCGCTGTCGCTTCTTATCATATCCAGTGTCACAGGCGCCCCGATCGCTCTGCGCCAATGGGTGAGGTCGAAATCCGCCCCGCTTACATGCCCGCGCCCGTCGACCGTAAAGGCGTCCGCGTCGATCGCGGTGGCATCGATCCATGCAAGGGACTGGCGTTCGGTGATGAAGCGTCGTATCCCCCAGGGACGACGTACCGGGCTGAGCCTTTGCCGTTCCTCGATACGCGCAAGCAGGGATTGGGCGTCGGCATAGGCGACCAGCAACGTGTTATCATTCATACCACGTTCGATATCCGCCGGATTTTCGTTGAGATCGAACAATTCAAGTCCTGAGAAATATCGCTATTTATCAATAATATCATCACTGATATTCAACGATAAATGCGTTTTAGATAGTCATCTTGTACAGCGAATTTCAACGACCGCCAATCCCTCCCTCTTTCGTGCGGATTGGCGAGGGTCACAGAGGCGATTATGCCTAGGCCATGTCCATCACCATCCTCCTGGCCATCCTCTATGCCGCGCTGTTGTTCGGCGGCGCAGCTTTTGTCCATCGCTATCGCACACGGCTCAGCGGCTCACGCTGGCGCATTCATGCCTATGGGCTGGCCCTCGCGGTCTACTGTACCAGCTGGACCTATTTCGGTGCGGTCGGCAGCGCTGCGACGGGCGGGTGGGACTATCTGCCCATCTATCTGGGGCCAGCGCTGCTGATGGCGCTGGGCGGGGGCTTCCTGCGCCGCCTGCATGTCGAGGTACATCGCGACGGCGCGACCTCCATATCCGACTTTATCGGCTCCCGCTTCGGCAAGAGCCGGGTGATGGCCGCGCTGGTGACGATCATCCTGCTGTTCGGCACCATCCCCTATGTCGCGTTGCAACTGCGGTCGGTCGCCTTCAGCTTCGCGCTGGTGTCGCGCACGCCCGAAAGCACGATGCCGTTGATCGGCGCATCGGCCGCGCTGGCGCTGTTCGCCCTGCTGTTCGGCGCGCGCCGTTATCAGGTAGCCGGCCAGAATGAAGCGATCCTGTTCGCGGTGGCCGGCGAATCCGTGCTGAAGCTTGCGGCGTTGCTGCCCGTGGCGGGGCTGGCCGGCTGGCTGCTCTGGACCATGCCCACGGCGCAGATCGCGGAGGGGGTGGCGGCTTTCCGCAGCGCCTTCGCACCGGCGAGGCTGGGTGGCGACTTCCTGGTCACCACGCTCCTGTCGATGCTGACCATCCTTTGCTTGCCGCGTCATTTCTTCGTCAGCGTCATGGAAGCGCGTGGGCCGGATGACATCATGCGCGCACGATGGGGCTTCATCGCCTATCTGCTGGTGACCGTGCTGGCGGTGCCGCCAATCGCGGCTGCAGGGCTGGCCCTGTTGGGGGAGGGAGCGGCGCCCGACCTGTTCGTCCTCAGCCTGCCACAGCATTTCGGCTTCGATGCGCTGGCGCTACTCGTCTTTTTCGGTGGCTTGTCGGCGGCGATGGCGATGGTGGTGACGGAAATCGTCGCCATCTCCAGCATGATCTCCAACGATCTGTTTGCACCCATATTGCTGCGTCGATCCGATGCCGGCAGCCATATGGGCGAACGGCTGCTGTGGGTGCGGCGCATCGCCATCATCGGCCTGATCGCGGCGGCCACCGTCTATGCGATGGCTACGCCGCTGACGACCGGGCTGGCCTCGGTCGGCCTGATCGCCTTCGTCGCCATTGCCCAATGCGCGCCGGCACTGATCTGCGCGGTATATCGGCCGCATAATGATCCGGTCGCGGGCGGGGCGGGGCTGCTCACCGGCTTTGCCATCTGGATGCTGGCGCTATTCCTGCCTTCGGTAGATCTGCTGCCCGATTGGATCGCGCGCTGGACGGACGGCAATGTGGTGACGCTGGGCACGATCGCCAGCCTGGGCGGCAATATGCTCGCAACCCTGCTGGTGTCGGTCCGCGTGGTCGGCACGGCCGGACTGGTGCGTCAGCGCGGGATCGCCCCGATCGGTACGATGGCGGCGCTGGGCGATCTGGTCACCCGCTTCGTCGGCGTAGATGCCGCGGCAGAGGCCTTCGGCGCGGAAGAGCCTTCGGACCGGCCGATCGACCAGGGCAGCGCCCGCACGGCCGAACGGCTGATCGGCAGCGTGGTGGGCGCATCCTCCGCGCGCGCGATCATGGCGTCTGCCATTTCCGGGCAGGGCATGGGCTTTGCCGAGGTCGCGCAGATGCTGGATGCGTCGGGCCAGTCGCTCCATTTCTCCCAGGGGCTGTTGGCAGCGACGTTGGAGAATATCGATGTCGGCGTCAGCGTGATCGACCGCGACCTGCGGCTGATCGCCTGGAACAGCCGCTATCTCGACCTGTTCCGCTATCCGCCCGGTCTGGTCCGGGTGGGCGTGCCGATCGCCGATTTGATCCGCTTCAATGCCGAGCGTGGCGATTGTGGCCCTGGCGAAGTGGACGACCATGTCGCCCGGCGCCTGGGCCATATGCGCAGCCGCAAGCCGCATAGTTTCGAACGCTATCGGCCCGACGGACGTGTTATCAAGACGGTGGGCGGGGCGATGCCCGATGGCGGTTATGTGATGAGCTTTACCGACATCACGATCGAGGCGCAGGCGCGCGCCGCGACCGAAACCGCCCGGCGCGACCTGGAGCAGGCGGTGGCGCAACGCACGGCGGAATTGTCGCAGGTCAATGCGAAGCTGGCCGCGGCGATGGCGGACAAGACGCGCTTCCTGGCGGCGGCCAGCCATGATCTGTTGCAACCGCTCCACGCGGCCATGCTCTTTTCTGCTGCGCTACGCAGGCGGCTGGAGGAGCCGGAGCGGGCGATGCTGGCGCGGCTGGACCGCTCGATCGAGGGGGCCAATGATCTGCTCGGCGCGCTGCTCGACATATCCCGGCTGGATGCCGGCGGGGTGACACCGCAGCCGAGCCGTTTTGCGGCGAGGGCGATGCTGGTCGATCTGACCGAGAGCCTGGCGCCGTTGGCAGCGGAGAAGGGGTTGTCGCTGCGCGTCGGGGCAGGGGATGGCTGGGTCGAGACGGACCGGTCGCTGTTACGGTCGATCGTTCAGAATTTCCTGTCCAATGCGATCCGTTATACCGAGCGCGGCGGGATCATCGTGGCAGCCCGGCGGCGCGGACAGGGACTGCGGATCGAGGTGCGCGACAGCGGCATCGGCATCGCCCCCGATAAGCTGGATATCATTTTCCGAGAATTTGAACGGCTCGGGCAGGGGAGCGAAAATGGTATCGGCCTGGGGCTGGCGATCGTGGAACGCTCCGCCGCGCTGATCGGCGCGAAGGTGGATGTATGGTCGCAGCAGGGGCGGGGAAGTTGCTTTGCCATCAACCTGCCCTGTGTGCCCGCCGATCCGGGCGAGGCTACGCATGCGGGTAGCCTCGCATTGGCGGCGCCCGGCTTGCGGCTGCTGGTGGTCGATGATGACGGCGCCAACCGCGCGGCGATGCGGGCGGTGCTGGAGGCGTTGGGCAATGACTGCGTCGTGGCGGCGAGCGAAAGGGAAGCGCTGGCTGCCGACGGGCCGTTCGACGGGGCTTTGGTCGATTTCGCGCTGGGGGCTGAGCGGGACGGCATCGACTTGATCGACGCGTTGCATGCACGTTGGCCCGGCCTGCCTGTGGCATTGGTGACGGCGGAACGTGGCGTGTCGATGCTGGAGCGGACGAAGAAGCGAAATGTCGCGATATTGGCCAAGCCGCTAAGCGGCCCGATATTGGAGCAATGGATAGTCAATATGGATCGTTGATCGCTGAAAATGAACCATATAGGTTCAAGTTGTCACCGATCCGCGCCCAGCCCGAGCGCGCGCGCGGCCAGTGCTGCCTGCGTGCGGTTCTGTACGCCCAGCTTCGCCAGCACAGTCGTCATGTGCGACTTGATGGTCGATTCCGCCACGCCCAATTCATAGGCGATCTGCTTGTTCAACTGACCATCCAGCACGCCCAGCAGAACGCGCAACTGCGTGGGTGTGAGCGATGCGACCTTATGCGCCATATCATCGATATCGCCGGCGGGCACGGCCACCGGGGCAGGGCTGTTGCCCTCCAGCGCAGCGGCGATCGCCTGTTCGATCACGGACAGATCCTGATCCTTGCCGATGAAGCCGACCGCGCCATAGCGGCGGGCTTCGGGGGAAGCGACCTGCGCCTCCGCACTGGAAATGACGAGGATGGGGACGGAGGGGCGCTCGGCATGGAGCAGGGCGACGCCCGAAAAGCCAGCCGATCCGGGCATTTTGAGGTCCAGCAGGATGAGGAGAAGATCGCTGGTCGCGTTGGCGATCTCCACGGCGCGATCGAGGGTCGATGCTTCTGCGACACGCGCCTGCGGGGCGACCGCCTCCACCGCCATGACCAGCGCCTGACGAAACAGCGGATGATCGTCCGCCACCAATATGGTGCCCAATGTCGCAGGCGTCGTCGTCAGCGTCGCTTTCCTCTCCGGGGCCGATACGGCCGGTCTTTCACCGGTCCGGGATAGGGACTTGCCCCGACAGGGGGCAAGCCCTTTATGGTTATTTTCCGTTGCTCAAACGGTCTGTCAGGCGTGCGCCAACTGGCTGTCGGCGATCAGTCTTTCGACCACCGACGGATCAGCTAGCGTCGAAATATCGCCCAATGCGCCGGTTTCGCCCTCCGCGATCTTGCGCAGGATGCGGCGCATGATCTTGCCCGACCGGGTCTTGGGCAGGCCGGGCGCGAACTGGATGATGTCGGGCGTCGCGATCGGCCCGATTTCGTTGCGCACCCAGGCGACGAGCAGCTTGCGCAACGCGTCCGACGGCTCTTCGTTCGCGTTCAGCGTCACATAGGCATAGATGCCCTGACCCTTGATCGCATGGGGCATGCCGACGACGGCGGCTTCGGCGACCTTGGCATGGGCGACCAGCGCACTTTCGATTTCCGCCGTGCCCATGCGGTGCCCGGACACGTTGATGACGTCGTCCACGCGCCCGGTGATCCAATAATAGCCATCCTCGTCGCGGCGGGCGCCGTCGCCGGTGAAATAGCGGCCGGGATAGGTCGTGAAATAGGTCTGGAAGAAGCGCTCATGGTCGCCATAGACGGTGCGCATCTGCCCCGGCCAGCTTTTGGCGATGCACAAATTGCCCTCGGTCGCGCCGTCCAGCGCCTTGCCCTCCGCATCGACCAGCAGGGGATGAACGCCGAACAGCGGCTTTGTGGCGGAGCCGGGTTTCAGGTCGGTGGCGCCGGGCAGGGGGGCGATCAATATCCCGCCGGTTTCCGTCTGCCACCATGTGTCTACGATCGGGCAACGCCCTTCGCCCACGATGCGGTGATACCATTCCCAGGCTTCGGGATTGATCGGTTCGCCCACGCTGCCCAATATGCGCAGCGACGTGCGGCTGGCGGCCTGCACATAGGCGTCGCCTTCGCGCATCAGCGCGCGCAGCGCCGTGGGCGCGGTGTAGAAGATCGACACCTGCCACTTGTCGCATATCTGCCAGAAGCGGCTATGGTCGGGATAGTTGGGGACGCCTTCGAACATCAAGCTGGTCGCGCCATTGGCCAGCGGGCCATAGACGACATAGCTGTGGCCCGTGACCCAGCCGATGTCGGCGGTACACCAATAGACCTCGCCGGGGCGGTAATCGAACACATGCTCATGCGTCATCGACGCCCAGAGCAGATAGCCGCCGGTCGAATGCAGCACGCCCTTGGGCGTGCCGGTGGAGCCGGAGGTGTAGAGGATGAAGAGCGGGTCTTCTGCGCCCATCGCCTCGGGCGCATAGTCGGTGGCAGCGGCATCGCGGGCGGGGCCGTAGAACAGGTCGCGGCCGTCTTGCATCGGTACGTTCGCGCCGGTGCGCTGGACGACGATGACCTTTTCTACCGAGGTACAATGGGCGATGGCGGCATCGACATTGGCCTTGAGCGCGACCTTCTTCCCGCCGCGCAGCCCTTCGTCGGCGGTGATGACGATGCGGGAGTCGCAATCGCGGATGCGGCTGGCCAGACTGTCGGGCGAGAAGCCGGCAAAGACGATCGAATGAACCGCGCCGATCCGGGTACAGGCCAGCATGGCGAAGGCGGCCTCCGGAATCATCGGCAGATAGAGCGTGACGCGATCGCCGCGTTGCACGCCCTGACTTTTGAGCACATTGGCGAAGCGGCAGACTTCCTCATGCAGCTGCGCGTAGGTGATGATGCGGCTTTCGGAAGGATCGTCCCCTTCCCAGATGATCGCGGGCTGTTCGCCACGCCCGGCCAGATGGCGGTCGATGCAGTTGGCGCTGACGTTCAGCTGTCCGTCGGCAAACCAGCTGATGCCGAAATCGGCCTCATCGAAGCTGCTTTCATTGACCTTGGTGAAAGGGGTAATCCAGTCCAGCCGCTGGGCCTGCTCGCGCCAGAAGGCATCGGGGTCGGACGCGGCCATCGCGTGCATGTCGGCGGCGGTGGTGGCGGTGATGCGGGCGTCGGCAGCCAGGGCGGCAGGAACGGGGTATAGCGCTTCGCTCATATATCGAGAACCTCTCCAGCTCTTTGCCTCAGCCTAACGCAGCGCCCGGCGCCCGCCATCCTCGACCAAAGTCGAGGGTCTTTGGCACCATGGTCCGCCTTCTCTCCACCCCCGCTTCCTCCGCATGATGGCGACACAGGCCGGACTTGCCACCAACCCCGCACAGACGGGATCGTCCGGCACGGAGAGGCATGATGACATTAGCGACGTCGGCAAGTTGGCCGACTTATCGAAACTGGCGAAATAGCGCCGCGATAGGCGCTCTGACGGCGGCCATTTTTGCCGGGCCGGCCGTCCGCGCCCAGACTCCGCGCGAGGCGGAACTCGAAGCGCGCCTCAACCAGTTGGAAGCGGCGGTGACGGCGCTCAAGGGCGAGTTGCAGGCGGCCCGCACAGACCAGCAGGCCGACCGGCAGGCGTCGGCGCAGATTGCCCGAAAGGCCGACGATCGCGTTGCCGCGCTGGAAAACAAGCCAGCGGCGGAAGGCTTCCAGATTGGCGGCACCAGCTTCAAGATCGGTGGATTCGTCAAGATGGTGGGCAGTGCGACCCGCTATGATGATGGCGAAATGCCGGGCGGCGCGCTGGGCAAGGAATTCTACCTGCCGCAGCAGATTCCGGTCGGTGGCCGCAGCAGCCACGACGTGATCGGCCATGCCCGGCAGAGCCGACTGTCTTTCGAGACGGAAACGCCGGTGGGCGCCAAGACGCTCAAAAGCCATATCGAGTTCGACTTCGGGCTGGCGACCGCCCCGGCCGGGGCGCAGCGCGCGACCAATCCCTATACGCCGACGCTGCGCCGTGCCTATTTCACCTATGGCAACTGGCTGCTGGGGCAGGAATGGACGACGTTCCAGAGTCCCAGCCTGCTGCCCGAAACCACCGATTTTGTCGGACCGATGGAGGGCACCGTTTTCGTGCGCCAGTTGATCGCGCAATATCGTCAGCCATTGGGCGACAATCTGTCGCTCTATCTGGCGGCGGAAAACCCACAGACGGAGACGGTGACGCCGGCTGCTGCGGCGCTGGTCGACCGTGACAATGACCGGATGCCCGATCTGGTGGCCAAGCTGGCGTATAAGAGCAAGGCGCTGGAATGGCATGTCGCCGGGCTGATGCGAATGCTTTCGGTGAATCGTGAGGAACAGGGCGGCGCGCAGGGCGATACGGCCATGGGCTGGGGCGTCAGCGGCGGCGCGCGCGTCGCCTTCGGGCCGCAGGGGCGGCATGATGTGCGCCTGCTCGCCACCTATGGTCGCGGCATCGGCCGCTATCTGGGGCTGGGCGCGGTGGCCGACGTCGTGGACGATCCGGCTCGGGCGCAGCGGCTGGGGCTGGTCAGCAATCTGTCGGGCTATGCCGCGGTGAAGCTGGGCTGGACCGACAGCCTGCGCTCCACCTTCATGGCGGGCTATCACCGCGCTTATTATCCATCGGATTTCATCGTGCCGGGGCTGGCGGACAAGGCGGCCTATAGTCTGGCGGGCAACATCTTCTGGTCCCCGGTCGAACATCTCGACCTCGGCATCGAATATCGTCATGCTCAACGGAACGTCGTCAGTGGCCTCAAGGGCCAGATGGACCGGCTTGAGATGGCGGCCAAATATACATTCTGACTTGGGTTCACGCGATTCCACCCGACTGGCAATCGCACTTGAAAGGAGAGGGGCTTATGGCGACGACCTATGACGACGGCCAGCCGAAACAGCATGCGGCGACGCAGAACGAGAAACTCGTCATCGCCGCGTCCTCATTGGGGACGGTGTTCGAATGGTATGATTTCTATCTTTACGGGCTGCTGGCCACCTATATCAGCGCCCAGTTCTTTTCGGGCGTGAACGAGACGACCGGCTTCATCTTCGCGCTGGCGGCATTCGCGGCGGGCTTTGCGGTACGGCCCTTCGGCGCGCTGGTGTTCGGGCGGATCGGCGATCTGGTCGGGCGCAAGAACACTTTCCTCGTCACCATGGGAATCATGGGCCTGTCGACCTTTGCCGTCGGCCTGTTGCCCAGCTACGCCAGCATCGGCGTGGCGGCGCCCATCATCCTGCTGATCATGCGATTGGCGCAAGGGCTGGCGCTGGGCGGCGAATATGGTGGGGCTGCCACCTATGTCGCCGAACATGCGCCTGAGGGGAAACGCGGCCTTTATACCAGCTGGATTCAGACCACCGCGACCTTCGGCCTGTTCGCGGCGCTGCTGGTGGTGATCGGTTTCCGTTTCGCGTTGGGTGAGGAAGCGTTCGCGGCTTGGGGCTGGCGCCTGCCCTTCCTGATTTCGATTCTGCTGCTGGGCGTGTCGATGTGGATACGCCTGCAACTCAACGAAAGCCCCGTCTTTCAGAAGATGAAGGATGAGGGCAAGACGTCCAAGGCGCCGCTGACCGAGGCGTTCGGCCAATGGGGCAATCTGCGCTGGGTCATCATCGCGCTACTGGGTGCTGTCGCGGGGCAGGCGGTGGTCTGGTATGCGGGGCAATTCTACGCGCTCTTCTTCCTGGAAAAGACGCTGAAGGTCGATGGCGCGACCGCCAATATCCTGATCGCCATCGCGCTGGCGCTGGCCACGCCCTTCTTCGTCTTCTTCGGCTGGTTGTCGGACAAGATCGGGCGAAAGCCGATCATATTGGGCGGCTGCGCACTGGCGGCGATCACCTATTTCCCGCTGTTCGGCGCGCTGACCCATGCCGCCAATCCCGCGCTGGCGGCGGCGCAGGCGTCCGCCCCCATCACCGTCGTCGCCAACAGCAAGGAATGTTCGTTCCAGTTCGACCCCGTGGGCAAGAACAAGTTCGACACGTCGAGCTGCGACATCGCAAAGACCTATCTGGCCAAGGCCAGCGCCAGCTATGACAATGTCGAAGCGCCGGCTGGCAGCGCCGCCATCGTGAAGATCGGTGCGGTCAGCTTTACCGCGCCCGATCCCGCCACGCTGGCGGGCGATGACAAGAAGGCGGCCATTACCGCGTTTCAGGACGATCTGAAGGCGGGCCTTGCCACGGCGGGCTATCCGGCCAAGGCGGACACGGCGCAGATCAACAAGGTGGCGGTGGTCGCCATATTGTGGGCGCTCGCGATGCTGGTGACGATGGTCTACGGCCCGATCGCGGCGATGCTGGTCGAACTTTTCCCCAGTCGCATCCGCTACACGTCGATGTCGCTGCCCTATCATATCGGCAATGGCTGGTTCGGCGGCTTCCTGCCGACCACGGCCTTCGCCATGGTCGCGGCGACCGGAGATATCTATTACGGCCTGTGGTATCCGGTGGTGGTTGCCGCATTGACCGTGGTGGTCGGGCTGCTGTTCCTGCCGGAGACGTTCCGCCGAAATATCGAAGACTGAGACAGCGAGTTGTACAGGTGAAATCGTAGAGAGGCGGCGCCAGTGGGTGCCGCCTTTTCATTTGGTGTGGAATTTATCCGCAAAAGCGGTATTTTTTACCAAATAGTGGAATAATATTTTTCGACATTATCGATCCAATTTTTGAAAAGCCCGATTTTCCGCGCTTTTCGCGAATTGGCACGGCCCCTGCAATGTACCCGGCATGATCCACAACGGATCGCCAGAGAGATTTCAGGGAAGGACCATCATCATGAAGACCATCGCATTTGCCGCCGCCATCCTCGTCGCCACCGTCGCCGTTTCGGCAGCCGCCACCCCCGCTTTCGCGCAGCCGCAGGGCCGTTTCGGCGATGCCAAGGTGACCTATCAGGCGAAAACCGACCGCTATTGCTTCCGCGAAACCCGCATCGCGTCGCGCACGCCGTCCGTCCAGTGCCGGACCAAGGCGGACTGGGCACAGGCTGGCCTGACCATCAGCCGCAAGGCGTCGCTGCAGTTGGCCCAGCGCTGATCGGCTCGCCGCCATTGCCCCGGCAGCGCGCCGGGGCAGGGCAGAGACTTATCGGTCCCAGGGGAATGCCAAGGTCGGCCGGTTGGCATAGCGGGTCATCGCCAAAACCAACCGCGCGCCGCAACCCGGCTCCAGTCGAAGCGTGATATCGCGCCCGCCCACGGCCATGTTGCGACCATCCACCATCACGCCGTCGATCCGATGTTCGGCATAGGCGCCGCCCTGTATCGTCACGGTGCGCGCCTGGCGGCCCAGATTGACCATCGTAACCTCCGTTTCCCGATCCGCCAGCCGGTGGACCAGCGCGCCTACATCGGCCGGCACGCCGGCGCGCCTTGCGACCGGATCGAAATAGCGAAGGCGGCAATGGAGCGGTACGCCCCCTTGCGGCGGGGATGTTTTCGACCAGGGCGGCCGGGCGATATGCAGCCCGCCCGTCATCAACTGCACCAAGCTTTTGACGCTGGCCGGGTTGATGCCGATCGGCCAGTCCGCCAGTCGCGTCTGCGGCGTGGTATCGTCCTGCTCTCGCGCCGTCACCCGCTGCGCCACCCGCGCCAGATCGGCGGTCAGCGCCTGAACGGGATAATCGCCATTGCGCCCCTCTAGAAAGGCGATCCACGGATCGTCGCCCGCTGCCGCGCGATCGTCCGCGCGCTGCGACATATACCAGATTTCAAAGCCGTTGGTCCGATAGGGGCCGGGCTTCCACCCATACCAGCCCTGCGCATCATGCATGGTGGGCGCGGACAGGGTGCCGTCGATAGTGCGCGCGGCATCGTTGATCCGCGCCGTCTGCCGTCGCCACAAGTCGATATAGGCCATGTCCCCGCTCATCAGCAGCGCGCCCATGAAAGCGGTGATCGATCGGGGCACGCGATTGCGATCCTCTCGCATGCCGGTCTGCGGCACGATGGGTGAAAAGCCCCAGCCATAGACGCCCTGCCACCAATCGTCGCCCACCTTGCCGTCGGAGCGCACCCGGCTGGGCAGTAGGCCACCATTCTTCGCTGCCCGCTCCGCCCAGGCGGCCAGATAGTCGAGCGCCCATGTGCGGAACCGCTCCCCACCGCCCAGCGCATAGGCGTTCAGGCCGAGCGTGGTCGCCTGCAAATTCAATGGATTGTCGCCGACCACATCGCCATATTCGGCATAATGGTCGAGCGTCTGTTGATAGCTCGTCTCGCCATGTTCCATGTGGAAGGGCGTGGGATCGAACGGATCCCCGGCCCAGTCGAGCGGTGTGGCCTGGCGCAGCATCGGCCCGCGACTGCCGTTCAGCAGGCTGCGGATGATGCGGCGATCCGGGTCGTAATTGGGCGCCGTCGAATCACGGCCGGTGTAGAAATCGGCATAGCGCCGCGTGCGCGCCAGCAATGCCGGATCGCGCGGGCTGGACAGCCCCATGAGGTTGAAGCTGGTCAGCCCCTCCGCATTATGCTGCCAATCCATCTGCACGGGAAATTCGCGGAAATACATGCCGGCACGCGCGATCGGCACATCGGTCGTGCGGGCGGCGGCGAACTGGCGCAGATGCCCCTCCCAGAAACGGGCGGCCAGCGTCCTGATCCGGTCGCTGCCGCCCAGCGCATGCAGCAGATACCAGTCGTTGGTCGCCTCCGCCGCGTCATCCGGCCCGTCATTGGCGCCCCAGCGCTCGAACACCTTGAGTCGATCGCGCCGGTCGACATAGGCGGCATAGAATGTTTCGCAGGCGACCGCATTGGCGTCCAGCAACTGGCGCTGCATCCTCGCCCAATCGGGCGCGGCCATCGGCTTGTCCAACGACAGGCTGGCTTTTGCGGCCTTTGCCTGCGCGGGGAGGGCGAGCGCTGCTGCACCGCCCAGAAAGGCGCGCCTGTCTACCCGCATAAAGTCGACCCGCATCAGGCCAGCTCCAGCCGGCGGATCGGCCCCACGATCACGGTGAAGGCGAATATGGTGAGCAGGCAGTGGGCGCCCACGAATACCAGCGCCAGATCGAACGAGCCGGTCGCCGCGACGATATAGCCCACGACGATCGGCGTCACGATGCCGGCCATGTTGCCGAACATGTTGAACACCCCGCCCGAAAGGCCGGCCAATTGCTTGGGCGCTACGTCGGCCATCACCGCCCAGCCGAGCGAGGCGATCCCCTTGCCGAAGAAGGCGATCGCCATCAGCGTCACGACCAGCCATTCCGCATCGGCCCACACGCAGGCGATGATGAGCGTTGCCAGCAGCATGCCGACGACCAGCGGACCTTTTCTTGCCAGGTCCAGTGAACCGGTGCGTCGCAGGATGAGGTCGGACGCGAAACCGCCCACCAGCCCGCCGGCAAAGCCGCACAGCGCCGGGGCCGCAGCGGCAAAGCCCGCTTCCATGATGTTGAGGCCGCGTTCCTTGACCAGATAGATGGGAAACCAGGTGACGAAGAAATAGGTCAGCACGTTGATGCAATATTGGCCGAGATAAATGCCCAGCATCATCCGGTTGGCCAGCAATTGGCGCACATTGACCCAGGTGAAGGTGGGCGAGCGGCCGGCGGCGCCGCCCGCTTCCTCCATATGGATAAGGCCGCCGCCCGCCTCGATATGCGCCAGTTCGGCGGCGTTGATGGCAGGATGGCGGGCCGGGCTGTGGATGAAGCGCAGGAACATGGCGGTGGCCACCAGCCCCAGCGCGCCCATCACCCAGAAGACCGATCGCCAGCCGAAATCATGGACCAGCCAGCCCATCAGCGGGGCGAAGGCGACCAGCGAGAAATATTGCGCGCTGTTGAAGATGGCCGAGGCCGTACCGCGTTCCGCGCCGGGGAACCAGGCGGCGACCAGTCGGGCATTGCCGGGAAAGGACGGGGCCTCGGCCGCGCCGACCAGAAAGCGCAACACGAACAGGCTGGCCACCACCGGCAGGCCCATGATCAGGCCCACCGTCCCCTGTATGGCGGTGAAGATCGACCAGATGGCGATCGCCCCGGCGTAGATTTTCTTGGTCCCGAACCGGTCGAGCAGCGCGCCGCCCGGTATCTGCGCCAGCACATAGGCCCAGGCGAAGGCGGACAGGATGAAGCCGGTCTGCACCGGCGACAGTCCCAGTTCGCCGCTGGCCGCATTGCCCGCGATGGAGAAGGTTGCGCGATCGGCATAGTTGATCGAGGTGATCAGGAAGATCAGCGCGATGATCCTGTATCGCACATAAGTGGGACGGGCGGCGATAGGAACGGCCTGCGACAAATCTGCTCTCCTGATGGCGCCGCCCATCTGTCGGGGCGGTCGGAGGATGGGGAAGAGGCAGGCTAGCCGGATGGACGGCGATCGTCCAAGTCCAAAAGCGGCATGATCCAGCCATATCTTGGCATGATTGCGGCCATGCAACCGGTGTCCATTGCGGATCGGTGCAAGCTGTGCATCGATCCATGCCGGATTGAGATTGGCATTTTCCGCTGTCGCGGCAGTATCCAGACAGAACCGATCCGGTGCCATAGCCCGGACAATTAGGATGAGGGGAGTGAGAAAGGCCATGAACGGCACCACCAACCGCTGCAAGGCGATTTTGAGCCTGACGACCGCGATCGCGACGATCGCTCTGGCGCCGCATGGACTGGCGCAGGCCGACCCGGTTTCGCCGCAGGCCGATGCGCCGGTCGCCGATATCGTCGTCACCGGCTTTCGCGCCAGCCTGAACAATGCGCTGGCGATCAAGCGCAACGAAACCGCCACGGTCGATGCGATCAAGGCGGAGGATATCGCCGAATTTCCCGACCTAAACCTGGCCGAATCCTTGCAGCGCATCCCCGGCGTCGCGATCAGCCGCGTCAACGGGGAAGGGCGCAACATCTCCGTCCGCGGCCTTGGCCCCGAATATACCCGCGTCCGCATCAACGGCATGGAAGCGATCGGCACCAGCGGCGGCACCGACAATTCAGGTGGCGTGAACCGGGGTCGCGGCTTCGACTTCAACATCTTCTCGTCCGACCTGTTCAGCAACCTGTCGGTGCGCAAGACCGCGACGGCCGATGTGGAGGAAGGGTCGCTGGGCGGCACGGTCGATCTTCAGACGTCGCGCCCGCTCGACTATCGCAAGCCCACGGCGGTCCTCTCCGCCGCCGCCAGCTATAATGATCTGCGTCAGAAGACGACGCCGCGCCTGTCCGGTCTGGTCGCTACCCAGACGGACGACGGGCGTTTCGGCGTACTGCTGTCGGTCGCCTATGAAGAGCGGCGGATCAAGGAAGAAGGCGCCAACATCACCCGCTGGAGCTATGGCGGATTCAATAACGGGTTCAATGCCGCTTCGACCCTGCCGGGCTATACGATCGGGCAGATCAACAATAATAATCCCGATACCGCGCTGTATCACCCGCGTATTCCGGGACTGGTCAGCTATGACATTTCCCAGAAGCGCCTCGGCGCGGCGGGATCGGTCCAGTTCAAGCCGACCGACCGCACGCTGATTTCGATCGACGGCCTCTATTCGCGCCTGGACGGCACCCGCAAGGAAGCGCAGCTACAGGCGATCAGCTTCAGCCGATCGGGCACAGGCAAGCCGCAGACGATCATTCGCGACGGCGTGGTGGACGACAACAACAATATCGTCAGCGGCCGGTTCGACAATGTCGATCTACGCTCCCAGGCGCGCTATGACGTGCTGAAGACCGAATTCTACCAGTTTACAGGGTCTATCGACCACCAGTTTACCGACCGGCTGAAACTCTTCGCCATGGGTGGCTATGCCAGTTCGGAATTCACCAATCCCATCCAGACCACGGTGACGATCGACGCGATCAACACCGGCAATTTCCAATATGATTTCTCGACCCGCTTCCCGAATATCCAGCCGGGCGTGGACGTCGCCAATCCCGCGACATGGAGCTTCATCAACGGCACGTCGGAAGTGCGCATCCGGCCCCAGAGTGTCAGCAACGCCTTCACCACGGCCAAGGGGCATGTGGAATGGGAAGCGATCGACGGCATCACCTTCAAGGCGGGGCTGGACTGGCGCCGGTTCGAATATGGATCGACCGAGCGCCGTCGCCTGTCCGGCGAAACCGTAGTCGCCCCGCTGACCGCCGCGCAGCTGGCCGGCATGACCACGCTCTTTTCCGGCTTCGGCAAGGGGCTGAACGTACCCGCCGGCACGCCGACCGCCTGGATCGTGCCCAATCTCGACGCCTTCATCGCGCAGGGCGGCATCTACACCGACCCGCGCTACGCCACCGGCGGGATCGAGAATGCGACCGCGCGCGGTTCCTACATCAATGTGAAGGAGGAGGATGTCGGCGTCTGGGGTATGACCCAGTTTAATTTGCAGGATATTGCCGGCGTGCCGATCCGGGGCGACATCGGCCTGCGCTATGTGAAGACCGACCAGTTCTCCACCGGCTATGCCAGCCAGGGTACGGCGATCAACCTGGTCACCGCCGATCGCAGCTACAAGCGCTGGTTGCCCTCATTGAACCTGGTCGGCAACATCACCGATACGTTGCAGGTCCGCTTCGCCGCCGCCAAGACGCTGGCCCGTGCCGGCATCGCGTCGCTGACGCCGGGCGGTAATTTGAACGTGTCGGGTGGCAACCGCACCTATAGTTCGGGCAACCCGGACCTGAAGCCGACATCGTCGAAGAATCTGGACGTTTCGGTCGAATGGTATCCGATGCCGGGCGCGATCTACGCCATTTCCGGCTTCCGCAAGGATATCGGCAGCTTCGCCCAGACGCTGAGCGTGGGCGTGCCCTATAGCAGCCTCGGCCTACCGGACGCATTGCTCAACGGCACGACGGCGTCGCCGGGCGATATCTTCATCGTCAGCCAGCCGGTCAATTCGGACGGCGGCATCCTCAAGGGCTTCGAAGTCAATGTGCAGCAGCCCTTCAGCTTCCTGCCGGGTGTGTTCGCCAATTTCGGTGTGATGGCCAACTATACCTATGTGACGTCGAATATCGAATATCTGACCTCGGCCAGCGGGGCGACATCGGTGACGGCGCCCTTGGTCGGCCTGTCCAAGCAGGCGGCCAACGCCACCCTTTATTATGAGGACAAGAAGTTCCAGATCCGCGGATCGGTGGCCTATCGCTCCAAATATCTCACCGCGGTGCCGGGCACGGAAGGCAATGCCTATAATGGCACCAACAGCACGCTCAACGTCGATGCGCAGGCCAGCTATAACCTGACCGAGAAGATGAAGATCAGCATCGAGGCGATCAATCTCACGGACACGAAGAACGACCAGTTCGTGGATGAGACGAACCGGCTCAACGTGCTGACCCACAGCGGTCGCCAGTTTAATTTCGGCGTACGTTACAGCTTCTAACCCTCCCTTTCCCGAAGCACGCCGACCTGACGCCGGTTGCCTGATCAGGCAGCCGGCGTCATTTTTCGTACGGGGGAGAGGGTCGTTTCAAGCAAACTCCGTTCGGGCTAATACCAATATTTGTTGGTGGCCGCCCGAACGGAAGAGGGCGTAACTGTCAGGCCTGCGCGAAGCGGGCGATATCGTAGGGCGCCATCGGGATGTCGGTCGCGCCCTTGGCGATGATTTCCGCCATCGTTTCGCCCACGCCCGGCCCGATCTGGAAGCCGGAACCGGAAAAGCCGAAGGCGTAATATAGCCCGCTGGTCGTCGCGCTCGGGCCCATGACCGGCTGGCTGTCGGGCAGATAGCCTTCGATGCCGGACCAGACGCGGATGATGTTGAGCTTGCCCAGTTGCGGGGCCAGCCGACGGATATGCTTCAACTGGCTCAGCGTGTTCTGCGGCTCGACATAGGCGCGATATTGATCGGGGAAGGAGGGACCACGCGTGCTGCCCCCCAGCACGATATTGCCGCGCGCCACCTGCCGGAAATAGACCGTCTCCTCCTCCAGCGGGGTCATGACGCCTACGGCCGGATGGATCGCATAGGGCACCGGTTCGGTCACGCTCATATTCGGTCCGCGCGGCACGATCGGCACCGGCTCACCAAATTGCGACGACAGGGCGTTGCCCCAGGCGCCGGCCGTCACCAGCAGGATCGGCGCGCGGAAGGTGCGCCCGTCGGCGGCCGTGACGATGAAATCTTCGCCCAGCTTCTGCGCGTCGATAATCTTCGTATTTTCATGCACGACCGCGCCCAACTTCTGCGCTGCGCGGGCGAAAGCCGGGGCGGCAAGGCGCGGATTGGCATGGCCATCGGTCGGCGAATAGGAACCGGCCAGCACATCGGGACCGAAGAAGGGGAATTTGTCGCGCAGCGCATTGCCGCTCAGCAGTTCGAGGTCGAGGCCCTCCAGCCGCGCCTTGTCCGCATACTCCTCCATCGCGCCAACCAGTTCGGGCCGCTCGCGATAGCAGACGCGGATATGGCCGGACTGAAGATATTCCACATCCGCGCCCAGCAATTCGCGCGACTTGCGCCAGATGGCGATGGCGCGATTGGCGAGCGGCAGCTGATGAAATCCGCGCCCCTGCCGCCGCACATTGCCGAAATTGGTGCCGCTGGCCTGCCGCCCGATCAGGTCGGTTTCCAGCAACGTGACGGACAGGCCATGGCCGCGCAGGAACAGCGCGGCGGATGATCCCATCAGCCCGCCACCCACGATGATGACGTCGCTTGCCCCATTCATTGACGGGCCCATCATTCTTCTCCGATCGCGATGGTCAGCGGCTTGACCGGCGCCTGTCCGCGCAGGCGGCCGACCTGTTCGACCGGCACGCCAGCCTCGGCGGCGATCAGTTCGGCGGCGGCTAGACCGCAATAGCGACCCTGACAACGGCCCATGCCGACACGGCTGAACGCCTTGGCCCTGTTCGCCTCCTTCGCCCCCGTTTCGCGCATGACCACGCGCAGATCGCCCGCCGTCACGCCCTCGCAGCGGCATAGGATCGCGTCATCGGGCAGCTTTGCCGCCTGTTCGACAGGCCATGGGAAGGCCTTGGCCAGTCCGCGCGCGAATTTGGCATAATTGGCGACGTCGCCGCGCAGGCTCGCCATCTCGCCCTTGTCCACCGAAAGGCCAAGGTCGACCAGCGCCGCCAAGGCCGCCAGCCGTCCGCTCGCCTCGGCCGATCGCGCCCCCAATATCTTTGCGCCGTCGCCGGCCAGATAGACGCCCGCGACGCTCGCGCGCCCATCGCCATCGCGCTCGGGCAGCCATTGCCGCGTGCCGGGATCGAAGGCGAAGGCGCAGCGCGCCAGATCGGCCAGCTGGGTTTCGGGGCGCAGATGATAGCCCATCGCCACCGCGTCGCAGGCGATCGTCTCTTCGCGACCGGAGGCGGTGCGGAACCGCACCCCGTCGACGCCGCTTTCCACGTCGCCCATGATCTCCACCGGCGTCACGCCATGCTGCACAGTGACGCCCGCGCGCTTGAGCGTCCGGGTCAGCGCCACGCCGTTCCACAGCACGGACGGCATCGCCAGCAGGTCCGGCAGCGCCTTCAGCCGCGCGGAGAAAGGTGACGTATCCAGCACCGCCGCGACATCCGCCCCGGCCTCCACATATTGGCTGGCGACCAGATAGAGCAAAGGCCCGGAGCCCATGAACAGGACCTTGTGCCCGATCGACACGGCCTGGCTTTTCAAGGCCACCTGCGATCCACCAAGACTATAGGCGCCGGCAAGGTTCCAGCCCTTGACCGGCATCAGCCGATCGGTCGCGCCGGTGCAGAGCAACAGCGCGTCGAACGGGATGGCCTCCTGCACGGTGCCGCTCGCGGTCCACAGCTGTCCGGCGGCGATATTCCACACCAACGTTTCGGGCCGATAGTCGATCGCGCCCTTCAGCCCGTCGAACGTCTCGTGCAGGGCCTTCGCTCGCCCGGCCTCGGTGCCGTAGAGTTTCTCATAGGGGCGGGTGAAATTGTCCGGCTGGCGGCGATAAATCTGTCCGCCGTCGCGCCGGCCTTCGTCGATGACGATCGGGCGGATGCCGGCCGCTACGCAGGCCTCCGCCGCGCGCGTGCCCGACGGCCCGGCGCCGACGATAATTATACGTGGTTTGGCCATGATGCCCCCGGCTGGCTGGTCAATATGCGCTGGCCCGATGCTGCCAGCGTGGAACAGGCGCGCAGGCGATCGCCGCTTTCGGTCCACACCCAGCAATCCTGACAAGCGCCCATCAGGCAGAAGCCGGCGCGCTTTTCCGGCCCGAACTCGCTCTGGCGCAGCCGGTCGCCCGCGCTCAGCAGCGCGACCATCAGCGTGTCGCCTTCCAGCGCCTCGATGGGCGCGCCGTCGACATGCAGGGCAACGGAGGGGCGATCGGTTTCGCCCAGGCGCACGAACCGGCTCATGACGCGATCAATCTTTCATCTCCATGATGGCATAATATACGGCTGCCCTTTGCCAGCGGATGGCGGGGCGGCGGGGTGGTGTTGCACAGACCCTCCACCCGTGCGGCGCAGCGCGGCAGGAAGCGGCAGAGGTCGGGATGGTCGCCGGCCGGGCCGATCGGCGGGGGCGCGGCACCGGCATGGCTTTCCTCCAGCCAACCCGCGCGCATTTCCGGCACCGATCCGATCAGCAGATCGGTATAGGGGTGGAAGGGGCTGGACTGGAAGGCGGCGCGCGGCCCGGTTTCGACCATGGTGCCGGCATAGAGCACCAATATATCGTCGCAAATGGCGCGCACCGTGGAAATATCATGGCTGATGAACATGGTCGCGATGCCCAGATCGCGGCGCAGATCCGCCATCAGGTCCAGGATCGCCGCGCCGACCACCGTGTCCAGCGCCGACGTGACCTCGTCGCACAATATGAGCTGCGGGTCGGCCGCCAGCGCGCGCGCCAGGTTGATGCGCTGCTTCTGCCCGCCGGAAAGTCCACCGATCGGCCGGTCGATCAACGCGACCGGTAAGCGGATGAGGTCCAGCAATTCCGCCACGCGCATCCGCACGGCATTGCCCTTCAAACCATGATAAAAGGCCAGCGGACGCTGCAATATTTGCCCCACGCTATGCGCGGGATTGAGCGCCGTGTCTGCATTCTGAAACACCAGCTGGATACGGCGGAACTGTTCGCGGCTGCGCCCCTGCAATCCGGGCGGCAGCGGCTCGCCGTCCAGCAGCACCTGCCCGCTTGCCGGGGGCAGCAGGCCGGCGATGACGCGCGCGATGGTGGACTTGCCCGACCCGCTTTCGCCGATCACGCCCAGCGTCGCGCCACGCTCGATCGTCAGGTTGATGTCGCGCAGCACCGGTATGCGCGGCCGGCCATCCTTGCCGATCTTGCCATAGCCCGCCGTCATGCCCCGGATTTCCAGCAGCGGCGCGGCGGGAATGTCGGCCTTCACCGGCGTCGGGCGGATCGCGGGCCGGGCTGCGGCCATCAGCGTTTTCGTATAGTCGTCCGCCGGACGATGCAGGATTTGCGCCGCTCCGCCGGCTTCGCGAATGCGACCTTGATTGAGGACGACGATCTGGTCGGCCATCTGCGCCACCACGGCCAGGTCGTGCGAGACATAAATGGCAGTCGCGCCGCGCTCCAGCACCACGGCCTTGAACGCGCGCAGCACTTCGATCTGGGTGGTGACGTCCAGCGCCGTCGTCGGTTCGTCCAAGATGACCAGTTCGGGATCGGTGATGAGCGCCATCGCGGCCATCAGCCGCTGCAATTGCCCGCCCGACAGCTGGTGCGGGTATCGCGCGCCGATCGTGTCGGGGAAGGGCAGGGCGAGCGCGCGGAACAGCTCGACCGCCTTCGCCTCTGCCGTGGCGCGGGGCATCAGGCCATGGATCATCGCCGGTTCGATCACCTGATCCATGATCGTGCGCGACGGGTTGAAGGCCGACGCCGCGCTCTGCGCGATATAGGCGATGCGGTTGCCGCGCAGTTGCGCCAGCGCAGGCCGGTCCAGCGTCGTGATCTCCGCATCACCCACGCGAATGGAGCCGCCCGCGATCGTCGCGCCGGGCCGGGCATGGCCCAGCAGCGTCAGCGCGATCGTCGTCTTGCCCGATCCGCTTTCGCCGATCAGCGCCAGCACCTCACCGCGCTTCAGTGCGAAGTCGATGCCGCTGACGATCGGAAACGTCTCGCCCTTGGCATTGCGCGCGGTGACGCACAGATCCTTCACCGCGACATGGATGGCATCGGTCATGCGCGCTTCCCCCGGCCCGGCAATCCGTCGATCAACAGGTTTACGCCCACGGTCAGCGTGGCGATGGCGACGGCCGGCGCGATGATCGCCAATGCGCCTTCGCCAAGCCCCGAAATATTCTCGCGCACCAGCGACCCCAGATCCGCGTCGGGCGGCTGCACGCCAAGGCCCAGGAAGGACAGGCCCGACAGCAGCAGCACGATGAACACGAAGCGCAGGCCGAAATCGGCAAGCAGCGGGTGGATCATGTTGGGCAGGACTTCGGCGATGGCGATATGGAAACGGCCCTCGCCGCGCGCACGGGCGACCTGCACATAATCCATCTGGGCAAGGTTCACCGCCAGCGCGCGGGCGATGCGGTAATTGCCCGGCACATAGGTGATCGCCGCAATCAGCAGCAACAGCGGCAGCGAGGAGCCGAAGGCGGCGACCAGCACCAGCGAGAAGATCTTGGACGGGATGGAAATCAGCATGTCCATGAAGCGCGATAGCGGCTCGTCGACCTTCGCGCCACCCACCGCAGCCGTCAGCGCCAGCGCCGTGCCGGTCGCGCTCGCCAGCATCGCGGCTGCGGCGGCGAGGCCCACCGTATAGCGCGCGCCCGACAGCAGGCGGCTCAGCACATCGCGACCCAGATAGTCGCTGCCCAGCCAGTGCGCGGCGGACTGGCCATCGAACACGTCATAGGCGACGAAAGCACCGACCGGATAAGGCGCGAGCATCGGGCCGAAGAGGGCTACGGCCAGCCAGAAAAGAACCAGCGCCAGCCCGAGTTTGCCGGACAAAGGAAGCGCCTTGGCCTGCGAAAGAATATGAGCGATCATTGCGCACGCAGCCTGGGGTTGGCGAGGATCGCGGTCACGTCCGCGATCAGCATCAGGAGGAGATAGGCCGCGCAGAAGATCATCGCGCAGGCCTGAAGCAGCGGCATGTCGCGGCTGGTGACGGCATTGACCATCAGGCTGGCAAGGCCGGGATAGTTGAAGATCGTCTCCACGATCACCGCGCCGCCCAGCAGATAAGAGAGGCTAAGCGCCATGGCGTTGACGATCGGCGCGATGGCATTGGGCATGATATGCCTCAGCACCACCTGCACCGGCGCGACGCCCTTCAGCACCGCCATTTCGACATAGGGGCGATCCATCTGGTCGATCACCGCGGCGCGGGTCATGCGCGCCATCTGGGCGATCACGATCACGCTCAGCGTCAGGATCGGCATGGCGACCCCGCGCAGATAATCGCCCCATCCCATTTCCTGCGAGGCCATAGCGATGGAGGGCAGCCAGCGCAGCTTGACCGAGAAGATCAGCACCGCAATGGTCGCAACCAGAAATTCGGGCACCGCCACCATGGAGAGGGTCGCGACATTGAGCGCGCGGTCCAGCCGCCCGCCCCGGTTCATCGCCGACCCGATGCCGATCGCAAGCGCCACCGGCACCGCAACCAGCGCCGTCAGCGCCGCCAGCAACAGGCTGTTGGGCAACCGTTCGCTGATGACGTCGGACACCGGCATGTTGGCGACCAGCGACTGGCCCGGATCGCCGCTGACCATGCCGGTCAGCCAGCTAGCGTACCGGACATAGGCCGGGCGATCGAGGCCCATCTCATGGCGAAGCGCCGCGACCTGCTGCGGGGTGGCGCTCTGGCCTAGCGCTTCCTGCGCGGCGTCGCCGGGCAACAATTGCGCGATGATGAAGATCGTCACCGACACCAGCAACAGGGTCAGCAACGACGACGCGAAGCGTTTGCCGATCAGGGTCAGCGCAGCCTTCATGCCGCTTTGGGAGGCGCCACCCGCCATCAGCCTTCCCACCAGACATGTTCGGAAAATTGATAGCCCATCAGGCCGCCCAGCGACACGGGATAGAGGCCCTTGAGCCGGCGATCATAGCCGTCGATCAGGCTGATGAAGACCGGAATGCCGACGCCGCAATGATCGCGGACCAGCCCCTGCATCTCGCCATAAAGCTGTTTGCGCCGCGCCTGATCGGCCTCGCCCCGTGCCTCCAATAGAAGCTTATCGAAACGGGGATTCTTCCATCCGCTCTCGTTCCATGCCGCGTCGGATTTGTAGAAGAGGCTGAACAGCAGGTCGGCGGTCGGGCGGGGGTTGGTGTTGCCGAAGCCCAGCGGGTGTTTCATCCAATGGGTCGACCAGTAACCGTCCGCCGGCACCCGGTTGACCGCCAGCTTCAGGCCCACGCGCGATCCATATTCCTGCAGGATCGATGCCATGTCGACCGACCCATCGGCGGCGGGCGCGGCATAGACGGGCATGCGCACACCGGTCAGGCCCGCACGCTGCAAATGCCATTTCGCCTTGTCCAGATCCAGGCTGCGCTGCGGCAGGTCGGCGCGATAATAAGGATGGAAGGGCGGGATCGGCTGGTCGTTGGCGATGGTCGCATAGCCGCGATAGAGCGCCCGTTTGATGAGAGGACGGTCGATCAGATATTTCATCGCGGCGACGAAATGCGGATTGCCGGTCGGCAATTGCCGCTGCTGCATGATGAGGTTGGTGTAGAGGCCCGACTGGGTTTCCAGCAGCGCATGGCCGCGCGACGCCATGATCCGCTTGGTGGAGCGCGGATTGACTGCGATTACCAGATGGACGTCGCCCGACAGCAGGGCGTTCACGCGGCTGACTTCATCGGGAATGCCGATCAGCTCGATCTCGTCCAGATAGGGCTTCCCCGCTTTCCAGAAATTGGGGTTGCGCCGCGCCAGCGTGCGCACGCCGGGGCTGAACTGCGCGCACATATAGGGGCCGGTACCGTTGGCGACGCGAAAATCCTTCGTGCCGGCGCGCAGGATCAGGAAATGGGATTGCGCCAATATGGCGGGCAGATCGGCATTGGGACCGATCAGGGTGATGACGACATCGCGGCTACCCACCGCCTTCACCTGCGCCAATTGCTCGGCGATCGGCGCCATTTTCGATCCGGTCGCCGGGTCTTTATGGCGCAGCAGCGACCAGACCACGTCCTGCGCGGTCAGGTCCGCGCCGTCATGAAAGGTCACGCCCTTGCGCAGGCGGATATGCCACACCGTCTGGTCGCTGCTCTCGATCCGTTCCGCCAGAGCCGGCCGGGGGATCAGATGGCGGTCCATTTCCGTGAGGCCGCTGTAGAACATATAATGGCGGACATAGTCGGTCGACAACGCGCCCTTGGCTGGATCGAGCGTGTCGGCGGTCGAGCTGGACAGGCTGGCGACGCGGATGCGTCCGCCCTTGCGCGGCTTGGCCGCCGCCAGCGCGCCGTCGGGCAGGATCAGCCCGGCGCCAAGGCCAAGCCCGGCGCCAATGAGATCACGCCGGGAAAAGGGCGGCATATCGTCCATCAATGGATCACATCCTGCCATTTATACCATAGCCCGACGAGCGGCAGGAACCAGGGCTTGCCGAAATGACCGGGCACGCTGGGCCAATCCAACCCATCCCAAGGATTGGCGGCAGGCTCGCCGCTCATCACCCGCGCCATCTGTTGTCCCATATGGGTCGCCATCTGTACGCCATGGCCGCTATAGCCCATGGAATAATAGAGCCCGTCCTGCTCGCCCGCGCGGGGCAGCCGGTCTGCGGTCAGGTCCACCATCCCGCCCCACACATGGTCGATGCCCACGCCCTTCAGTGCCGGGAACATCTCGCCCATGGTCTGTACCAATATATGGCCGCTCTTCTGGTCCGATCGCGGGTCGCTGATGGCGAAGCGCGCGCGCCCGCCGAAGATCAGCCGATTGTCGGGCGCCAGGCGGAAATAATTGCCGATATTCTTGCTGGTGACATAATTGCGCCGTCCCGGCAGGAGCCGGTCGATCAACGGGTCGTCCAGCGGCTCGGTCGCGATGATGAAGCTGCCCACCGACACGATGCGGCGGCGAAAGAAGCCGAAGGGGCCGGTCGCCGGCGCGCCGCCGGTGGCGACCAGCAACTGCTTCGCCGTCACCGTGCCGCGCGAAGAGGTCACGCGCCATCCCTGCGGCACGCACTGGAAATCGGTGACGTCGGCATTTTCGTAAATCTGTGCGCCAGCCCGCGCTGCGGCTTGAGCCAGGCCTACGCCGAAACGGCCGGGATGCACCTGCGCGCTGGTGGTTTGAATGAGGGCGCCGTGAAAGGCGTCCGATCCCACTTCCTCGCTGATGCGCTCCGGCGGCACCAGGCGGACATTCTCGTCCACTTCCGCCGCCAGCAGGTCATGCGCGCGGACCAGCTTGTCATAATGGGCCGGCTTGGCCGCCAGCTTCATCCGGCCGGGGCGGTGAAAGCTGCAATCGATGCCTTCCTCTCGCGCCAGCCGCTCCACCGTGTCGACAGCATCGACATGGGCGCGATAATAGGCCCTGGCGATATCCTTGCCGAACCGGGCGGACAGCGCGCCATAATCATGGGCCGTGCCATTATTGCACTGACCCCCGTTGCGACCCGAAGCCTCGCCGACGACGCGTCCTTTCTCCAGCAGCACCACATTGGCGCCCCGCCTGGCCAGCGCCAAGGCTGCCGACAGACCGGTAAAGCCGCCGCCGATGATGGCGACATCGGCCACACCCTCGACGCCGCCCTTGGCCCCGCCCGTGAAGGGCGGAGCGCTGGCCAGCCAGTAGGAGAGGGGGGAGGCGTCCATGCCGCTTACAGGCCGACGACCGCGGGCAGGCAGCCGATATGCGGGATTTCGACGTCGCGATAGAAGGGGTTGGACGGCTCATGGCCGCGACCCACGAAAACGCGGCACCCGAAATGCAGGTCTGTTGCCGTATTCTGGTCGTAGCGGAAGCTGGAGGAGACGTGCATCATCTCTTCGGGCTTCGCACCCAGCTGGTCGAACATATATTCGAACGCCTGCATGCGCGGCTTGTACGCCTGCGCCATCTGCGCGGTATAGACCGCGTGGAAGGGCGCGCCCAGCTGGCCGACATTGTGATGGATCTGGTCGTTCATCGCGTTGGACAGGATGACGAGCGGGATCTTGTCGCCGATCTTGGACAGGCCGCCGGCCACATCGTCATGCGGGCCCCAGGTCGGCACGGCGGCATAGACCGCATCGGCATCCGCCTCATTATAGGCGACGCCCCATTTCTGGCAGGTGCGACGCAGCGAGTTGCGGATGATCTCCTGATAGGGTTCCCAGTCGCCCATGACCTGGTCGAAACGGTACGCGCTCCAGTCCTTGCAGAAGGCGGGCAGATTTTCCGCCGCGATCCGATCGGCCATGAAGGCGGTCGTCATTTCGGTCATGCGGAAACGGGTCAGCGTGCCATAGCAGTCGAAGCTGATATATTTGGGCCGGAAATTGGGCATCGGCGGAGCGTCCTTTGCGGGTTCTACATTTGGCTTGGGAGCCGTTTGACGATCAGCATTACGACATGGCGAAGCCGGAACATGCACCCGATTGGTTCGGGTCGAGGGGCAGATTCCGGCCTTTTATGGCATGGCATTCGGCATCATTTGCCGTGTCGCTTTCGTGCGTCCGATCGGGGCCGGATCATAGCGCAAAAGCGCTGTCCGGCACAGATGCGCGGCACGGAATGTCGCGGGGTCAATAGCCCCGGTCGCGGGCGACTTCGCCGTCCATCGGCTGCCCGGCCGCAAAGCGTCGGATATTGGCGATCAGCGCGCGCGCTGCGCCGTCCGGGCGGGTCATGCTGGCGACATGCGGGGTCAACATGATGCGCGGATGCGCCCAGAACGGATGATCGGCCGGCAGCGGCTCCGGGTCGGTCACGTCCAGCACGGCGCCGGAAAGATGCGCTTCGTCGAGCAGCGACAGCAGATCATGCTCCACCAGATGCGGCCCCCGGCCGACATTGATGATGGCGGCGCCTTTGGGCAGTTGCGACAGGTTATCCCGGCACAAGATGCCGCGCGTCTCCGACGTCAGCGGCAGCAGGCAGATGAGGATATCGCACTGGCCAAGGAAAGCGGGCAGTGCCGCTTCCCCGGCATGGCAGGTCACGCCCTCTATCACGCCGCCCGACCGGCTCCATCCCGACAGGGGAAAGCCGAAGGGCTTCAACCCCTGCAACACCGCCTGCCCCAGATTGCCCAGGCCCATCACGCCCACGCGCCGCTCGCCGGCGGGTGCCAACTTGATGGGTGCCCAGCGCGCGTCTTTCTGCGCCGCGCGATAGTCGATCAGGTTCCGGTGCAGCGCCAGGACCGCCATCGTCGCATATTCGACCATCCCGGCCGCGATCCCCGGCTCGATCATGCGCACGACCCGGATATGAGGCGGCAAGACGCCCATGTCGAACTGGTCGATGCCCGCGCCGATGGAGAACAGGATCTCCAGATTGGGCAGGCTGGCGATCAGATCGGCGGACGGCGCCCAGGCGGCGAGATAGCGGATCGCGGCGGGATCATAATTCTGGGACGGATCGAAAAAAGCGACGTCGGGCGCCTCGGCAGCGAAAATCGCGCGCCAGATGCGGCCGCGTGTCGGATCGGATGTGTAGAGCAGAGCCATGGGTGCGACCTTCCGGCATCGTCAGGCAAAAAGAAACCGCCGCTGTCCCTGCGCCTAGAAGGGCGGGACAGCGGCGGCGGGTCGGGGCAGAGCATTTTGACGTCGGCTGGCACAGCTGACGGCTCGCAAAATGCGAAAAACAAAAGGCTCTAACCCCGACGTTGCGGCGTCAGAAGTTGAAGCTCGCCCGGACCGTGAACTGGCGGGGCGTACCCGGCTGGATCCACAGCGCCGAATAGGAGCTGGCATAATATTTCTTGTCGAACAGGTTGGTCACGTCCGCCGACAGCTTGATCTGCTCACTGATGTTGAACGATCCCAAGACCTTGGCGATGGTGTAGCTGGGCAGATAGAAATCCGCTGCCGTCTGGCCCAGGCGCCGGCTGACATGGGTCACACCCGCGCCCAGCATCGCTTCATGATCGCCGATCGCGAAATTCTTGAACAGCAGGACGTTGCCCTGATGCTTGGGAATGTTGATCAGCGGGTCATTCTTGCCCACGCCAGCGGCGGCATAGTCGTCGGCCCAGCCTGCATCGGTATAGGCGTAGGTCGCAAACAGCTCGAAGCCGGCGGGCAGCTTGGCATTGACGTCGAATTCCACGCCCTGGCTCTTTGCCTCGCCTACCGCGATCGACAGGCCGGTCAGCAGGTCGGCGGTCAGGACGTTGCTCTTCTTCATCTTGTAGAGCGACAAGGTGCTGGTCAGCTTGCCATCCGGCGTCACGAATTTCGCGCCGACTTCATAGCTTTTGCTGACTTCCGGGGCGAAGGGATTGTTGTTGACGTCCACGCCGCTGTTCGGCCGGAACCCCTTGCCATAGCTGGCATAGAAGGACAGGCTGCTGGTCGGTTCGAACACCAGGCCGGCCATCGGGCTGAACTTGGTATAAGCCGCCGGATTGGTGGTGCCCAGACGGTTGTCGATATTCTGGCTGAAATCGTCGTAACGGCCGCCAAACCGTATCTTGAGTTGCTCCGTGATTTCGATCTGGTCCTGGGCGTAGACACCCCATGCCTTCTGGACTTCGGTCGAATTCTGGATCACCGACGTCGGCGTTGGCGCGGGGATGGAATAATTGGGATTGAAAATGTCGATCGAGTAGGACTGATCGGCAGCGGTCGGGCGATAGCGAAGCTGGAACGTCTTGATCTTGAAACGATCCCAGTCGCCGCCGATGCGGATGTTGTGGACGATGGAGCCGGTTTCCAGCTTGCCGCTGATTTCGCCACGGAACACCATATGGGTGGTGCTATAATCCCGGTACCGGCGCTGGCGCGACAGGGTCCGCCCGTCATTGTCCAGGCGCTGACGGCCCAACGCCAGTTCAGGGTCGCTGGAATAGCCCTCGAATGTCGTGTCCTTATACCCCGCGCCCAGCATCAACGTCCAATCGTCGTTGAAGTCATGCTGATATTGCGCTTGGTGACCCAGAACGCCGATCTTGATCGGACCGTCATTGGGATTGCTCAGGAAACGCGAATTGGGGATGGCGCCCAGATTATAGCTGATCGTACCATTGGCGTTAACGGTCGGGATCGCCACCACGCCGCGATCAAACGGCACCTCCTGCTTCACATATTCCAGTTCGTAGGTGAAGATGTCCCGATCGGACAGCTTTGCCAGCAAGGATGGGGTCAGCGTATATTTCTGCGTCTCGACCGTGTCGCGGAAGCTTTCGGCCTTTTCGACGGAGCCGTTGATGCGGACCGCGATCCTATCGCTCAGCGGCAGATTATAGTCGCCTTCGACGCGATAGGTCTCCCAGCTGCCACCTGCGATCGAGAAGCTACCGCCTTGATCGAAGGTCGGCTTCTTGGTCACGATGTTGATCGTGCCGCCCGGCTCGCCGCGGCCGAAGAGCGCGCTGTTCGGCCCCTTGAGCACTTCGATCCGCTCGACATTGGATGCGTCCCGCGGGCCGCCATAGCCGCGACCGCCGTTAAAGCCGTTGACCAGGAAGCCGCTCGGGAAATTCTCGTCGCCGGCAAAGCCGCGAATGGCGAAACTGTCCCAAAGGCCACCGAAATTATTCTGCTTCGACACGCCGCTCGCCAGTTCCAGCGCGGTGTCCAGCTTGGTGATGTTGAGATCCTTGAGCAGCTTGCCTTCCAGGAACTGCACGGCCTGGGGAATTTCCTTGACCGGCGTGTCGCCGAAATATTGGCGCTTCAGACCGGTGACGACGATTTCGCCGTCGGCTTTTTCTGCTGCGGCCGGCGCCTGGGCCTGGGCGATCGAGGAAAAGGCGATGGCGGCGGTGCTGGCCACACAGGCCAGACGGAGGGCGGATAACGTGCGCATAATGCTGTAACCCCTTATAAAATCACTGTTCCCTTATGTCCTGCGAACGGCAAGGGGACCGGTTTATTCTGTTATTTCCGCGCGGACTTTGTCCTGTCGTCGGGGCCGATCCTTGGGTGATTTTCCACCTCTTCTAAGCAACGAGGCTAAGTTGAGTGACGGAAATATTACATCAAACTTGGCTTATAGGACGGCGCAAAATTGTGAATCCTGTGTCTCTACGGCAGGAAAATGCCGCGCCCGATATGGCGGTCGAACCCTCGCAAAAGCGGGAAAAATGGCCGCCTTCCGGGTAAGGAAGGCGGCCAGTCGATCCGACGCAGGACCGTCAGAGATATTTGAGCCACCATATGTCCTTGCGCCGCTGTTTCAGCTGCGCGAACCAGCGGGTCGGGAAATACAGCACCGGGATCAGGATGAAGACCCAGATCCACACCCAACGCAGATGATCGACGCCGAACACCGTCCCCTTGGTCGGGCCGTACATCAGCAGCGCGACATTATAGATCAGCTTGAGCACATAGAGGTGCAGCACATAATAGAACATCGGCGCGCCACCCAGCATGGCCAGCGTCGGCATCGCCTTGCTACCCTCGAACCGTTCGAACAGCGCCAGCAACAGGCAGCCCGTGCCGATGGTCGGCATCAGGAACAGCAGGGAGGGCGGATATTTGGTCAGCGCCAGAAAGCTCATCACCGTGCGCAGCGGCGTGTCCGCCACGAACCAGGGCTTGTCGCCATAGATGTTGAGATAGCGGATGGCGACGAAGCCCAGGATCAGGCCAAAGCCGAGCAGGGTCAGCCGGCGTATGCGCGGGGCCGGATCGCTGCCGCGCGCGAACCATGGCCCGCAGGCATAGCCGAGCAGGATGACGCCGATCCACGGCAGGATCGGATAGGTCGTCTTGACCATGGTGCCGGCCAGTTCCAGCTTCTCGCGCTGATGCAGGATCGCCCAGGGAACGAACCAGGGCGACTCCGCCGTCAGCCGGATCGGATCGAGCAGATTGTGCAGGCACACGATGCTGAGGCCGACCGCGAACTGCGCCGGGCGCGGCAGGTGCAGCAGCGCGGCCAGCGCCACCATGCTGATGCCGATCGCCCAGATCACCTGCAACCAGATCGCCGTCGGCGGAAAAGCGGGCGCCTGCGTCGGCCAAGCATAGCCGACGATGGTGAATTCCAGAAAGATCAGGAACAGCCCGCGCTTCAGCAGGAATTCCGATACCTGCCCCTTGCTGTGTGACTGGCCGTAGAGCCAGGCCGACAGACCCGTCAGCGCCACGAAGGTCGGCGCGCAGAAGGTGGACAGGAGGCGGGTGAAAAACAGGCCCGGATCGGTCGTGTTGGCGTCTACCGGATCGCTCACCTGCAAATGCAGGAACCATGTTTCGCGCACATGGTCGACCAGCATGAACAGCATGACCAGGCCGCGCAGCGCGTCGATGGCGATCAGCCGGGTGCGCGCCTTCGCCGCGCTGATCGGTGATGCCGTGGCGCCAAAGCCCATGATGGGCGCCTGGCCCGCTATACTGTTCATAACCCCGATTCCTGTCCCCGAAATGCCGTCCGGCCGCGTATGATACAACATATCATTTATGGCAAGGGGCATTGCGCCTTATCGTTGTCGACGACCGGCTCTGTCTCGATACGGCCGTCATCAGCTTACGAAGCTATGGCGCGCGCACGACCGAATGTTCCGAATATGGGAAATGGCGAAGTGGAAAATGTCAAAAAAGAAAGGCCGGCGAAGCGCTATGCTTCGCCGGCCCCTTTTGCATCATGCAGGGGGTCAATCGTCAGGCGTCTTCGAGCGCCACGATATTGACGATATGCGCCTGGGTATATTCCAGCAGCCCTGCCTCGCCCAGTTCGCCGCCCAGCCCCGATTGCTTCACGCCGCGGAACGGGATGTTGGCGTCGATCGCCAGATGCTGGTTGACCCACACCGTCCCGGTGTCGATCTGCATCGCGACGGCCGTGGCCCGTTCCACATCCTTGCCCCACACCGTGCCGGCCAGGCCATAGTCGCTGTCGTTGGCGCGGGCGATGACGTCTTCGATATCGTCATATTTCAGCACCGGCAGAACCGGCCCGAACTGTTCTTCCTGCACCAAAGGCGCATCTTCGGGCAGGTCGCGCACGATGGTCGGCGCGATGAAATAGCCCGGCCGATCCATGGGTTCGCCACCGGCCAGCACTGTGCCGCGCGTCTTGGCGTCGGCGATCAGGGCGCTGACCTTGTCGAACTGCATCTTGTTCTGCACCGGCCCGATGGTCGTGCCCTGCTTGGCGCCATCATCGACGATCGCCTCGTTCGCCAGCTTCGCCAGCTCGTCGCAGAAATCGTCATACATCGCGCTGGGCACATAGGCGCGCTTCACCGCGACGCAAATCTGCCCGGCATTGGTCATCGCGCCCTGATAGACCTTCTTGGCCACCTGCCGCGCATCGACATCGTCCAGCACGATCGCCGCGTCATTGCCGCCCAGCTCCAGCGTCACCCGCTTCACCGTGCCTGCGGACGACGCCATCACCTTCTTGCCGGTCGCGGTCGATCCGGTGAAGGCGACCTTGGCGATATCCTTGTGCCCGGTCAGCAGCGGGCCGAGTTCATTCTGATCGCAAACGATGTTCAGCACGCCGGCCGGCAGGATATCCTTGGCCAGTTCGCCGAACAACAGGGTGGTCAGCGGCGTCGTGGGCGCAGGCTTCGACACCATCGTGTTGCCCGTCACCAATGCCGGCCCCAGCTTGTTCATCAGCAGGATCAGCGGGAAATTCCACGGCGTGATCGACGCCACGACGCCCAGCGGGGTACGATGTTCGACCACCTTGTTGCCGCCCTCGTCCCGCAGCACTTTGGGCTCCACCCGCATCGCGGAGAAGGCGCGCAGGGTGAAGACGCTACCCATGATCTCATAACCGGCCTGGTCCAGCGGCTTGCCCTGTTCGCTGGTCAGCAGGCTGGCGAACTCGCCGACCCGCGCTTCCAGCGCGTCGGCCAGTTTGTTGGTCAGCGCCGCGCGCTCTTCGACCGGCAGGGACGCCCAGCCGGGCTGCGCCTTCTTCGCCGCGGCGATCGCGCGCTCGGCCAGGGCCTCGTCCGCCTTGGGGCATTGGGCGAAAGCCTGCGCCGTTGCAGGGTTCACCACGTCGAATTGGCTGACGCCCGGCACAAGTTCGCCGTCGATCAGCATCCGAAATTCATGATCCATGAGTCGCTCTCCAATTATTCGGCACCGTCCGGATGGCATTGCCTATCGCAATTCGGCCCGGCTGGCTGTAGCATATATTTGTGCGCTAGGGATACAATATTGACAAGGGGTATAGTGAAGGGATGAAACAGGGGGCCGATCTCCAGTCGCTCGTGGGCTATCGCGTACAGCGGGCCAATCTGCTGATGGAAACGGACGCGCGCGCGGCGCTGGCCGATCATGATCTGTCGCCGGCCAAGATGACGGCACTGATCCTGATCCGCGACAATCCCGGTTGCGACCAGACCGCACTGGGCCGGGCGCTCAGCATCAACCGGTCCAGTGCGATGAAGCTGGTCAACATCCTGGCCGACAAGGGGCTGGTGGAGCGGCGACCGGGGCGCGACCTGCGCACCAACGCGCTGATGCTGTTGCCCGAAGGCGCGCGCCAGCTGGACGCGATGCTGGCGGCTGTGCGCCAGTCCGACGCGCGCATGACCCAGCGGCTCGGCGCGGAGGAGCTAAAGACTCTCCTTGCCCTGCTGGCGCGCCTTGGTCTGTCCCCGACGCTGGAGGATGACGAGGATTGATGACAAGGCCGCTTGCGCAAACTGTATCCTTGGCGCACAATTGGCGCGAAACAAGCGGTTGATTCGATGCAAGCAACCGCACGAACAGGAGACAGGCGCGCGTGACGGAAGCTGCTTTGATGGATGGACCGGCAACATCGGACCGGAGCCTCCCGTCCGCCTCGCTCGATTGCCTGCTTCGGCCCCGTTCGGTCGCGATCATCGGCGCGTCGGACAAGCCCGGCGCGCTGGGCGCTTCGGTTCTCGCCAATCTGGTGCGGCAGGGGTTCGATGGCGACATCCATCTGGTCAATCCCAAGCGGACGGAGATTGGCGGCCGGCCCTGCGTCGCGTCGGTCGATGACCTGCCATCGGGTGTCCATGTCGCTGTTCTCGCCATCCCGCGCGTCGGCGTACTGGACGCGATCCGTGGGCTTGCGCGCAAGGGCGTGGGGGCCGCCGTCATCTTTTCCGCCGGCTTTGCCGAGGATGGCCCGCAGGGTCTGGCCGATCAGCAGGAAATCGCCCGCATCGCGCGCGAAAGCGGCATGGTGGTCGAGGGGCCGAATTGCCTGGGCCTCGTCAACTTCCGCGACAATGTCTCGCTGACCTTCATCGAAATGCCGGAGGCGAAGGCGCAGGGCGATCGCCGCGTCGGCATCGTCTCGCAATCAGGTGCCATGGCCGCCGTGCTGGCGACGACCATGATCCACCGCGACGTGCCCTTGAGCTGCTACATCTCAACAGGCAATGAGGCGGCGAGCGGGATCGAGGATTATCTCGCCCATCTGGTCGATCAGCCCGACACCGCCGTCATCGCCCTGATCGCCGAGCATGTGCGCGACCCCGCCCGCTTCCTTGCCGCCGCCCGTGCGGCGCGCGCGGCCGGCAAGGCCGTCGTGCTGCTCCATCCCGGCCGCAGCGCAGCGGGTGCGGCCAGCGCCGCCACCCATACCGGCGCGATGGCCGGCGACCATGCGGTCATGGCCGTCCATGTCGAGCGCGCCGGTGTCATCCTGGCGGAATCGCTGGAGGAGCTGGGCGACATCGTCGAAATCCTTGCCCGCTCCCCTGACGCAGGCATGGGCGGCACGGGCATCGTCGCGGAATCCGGCGCGTTCAAGGCGATGATGCTGGATCTGGCCGAAGCGGTCGATCTCGACCTGCCCAAACTCACCGATGCGGACAGCCCGGCACTGCGCGCGGCACTGCCCGATTTCGTCCCCGTCACCAACCCGATGGACATCACCGCGCAGGGGCTGGTCGATCCTGGCCTTTACGGCCGCACGCTGGCCGCGCTGGCGCAGGACGACCGGATCGGCACCATCTTGCTGACGCTCATCCAGACTGACACCGGCACCTCGCATGTGAAGTTCAAGGCAGTGCTGGATGCGCTGGACGCCATCGGCGACACCAAGCCGGTCATTGTCGGCGGCGTCGATGAAGGCGGTGCCGTCTTCGCCGACGATCTCGCCGCGCTGCGTAAAGCCGGCGTCACCTATCTGCCGACCGCCGAACGGTTGCTGCGCGCGCTCGCCCGCATCGCCGCCTATCGCCAGCGCGACGCGGCAGTCGCGCCGCTCGATGCTCAGCCGGTCGATGGCCTGTCGCAGGTCGGCAGCACCATCCCCGAACATCTTTCCAAGGCGATCATGGGCGCGCAGGGCATCGCCTTCCCCGCCTTCGCACTGGCGCAAAGCGCGGCGGACGCGGTCGCCGCTGCCGATCGGCTCGGCTATCCGGTGGTCCTGAAGGCCCAGTCCCCCGAACTGCCGCACAAGAGCGACGCCGGCGGCGTCATCATCAATCTGGCCGATGCCGATGCCGTCGCGGCCGGCTGGGACAGGCTGATGGCCAATCTCGCCGCTTCGCGCCCCGACCTGGTGCTGGACGGCGTGCTGGTGGAGGGGATGGCGGCCAAGGGCGTCGAACTGATCGTGGGCGCCCGCAACGATCCGCATTGGGGGCCGACCATCCTCGTCGGCTTCGGCGGCGTGGCGGCGGAACTGCTGCACGACGTCTGCCTGCTCCCGCCCGACCTGACCCGCGACGCGATCATCGCGCAGATCCGCACCCTTCGCATGGCGCCGCTGCTCGACGGTTTCCGTGGCGCACCGGCCATGGATATCGGCGCCGTCGCCGACATCGTCCAGCGCATGGGCCAGATGGTCGCGGCCACTCCGGCAATCAGCGAAGTCGATCTCAACCCCGTGATCGTCTACCCGCAGGGGCAGGGCGCGATCGCGCTGGACGCGCTGATTTCTCTTTGAACCAGCAACTTCCGTTCGTTTCGAGCGAAGTCGAAAAGTGGATAGCATTGCGCTTACCGTCTCTCGACTCAGTTTATCCTGAGCGCCTGCCTTGGCAGGCAGTCGAAGGGCTCGAAACGAACGGATGGTGGGTCTGACTCAAGTCAGCGCATAATAGCGCAGCACATTTCCGTCCGCTCGCCGCTCGCCCACGCCGATGAACACATGTTTGGTCAGCCAGTCATGCTTGCCGACCGGACATTCGAAGCTGGGATTGCCGCGCAGATAATAATCCTGTTGCTCCACCGGCGCGCCGTCGGCAAAGGCCCAGTCGCGCAAGCGCGCCATCGTGTCGGGCTTTCGCCCCCACAGGAAACCGCGATTGTTGAGCAGGATCAGCGTCCCATCCTCCTCCTCCAACATATAGCGCGCATCGAACACGGCAACATCGTCCGGCCGGAAATAGGCATAGTCGCCGCCTGATCCCGGCACCGCCTTGCCCTTGATCCTTGGCCCCTCGAACGTCCCGCCATCGACATAGACCGCACTGCGATTGCCGCCCATCGGCGTGTTGACGATAGTCTGGACGCGCGGAAATTGCAGCCGCACCTCCATCGCGAACTCCAGTCGCGGATTGTCCAGCGTCGAAAACAAGTCACTCATCATCCCAGCTCCCGTATCACCCTAATTCCAACGTGCCGCCATCGACAAAGAGATTGGCGGCAGTGATAAAACTGGCCTCATCCGACGCCAGGAACAGCACGGCGCGCGCCACTTCCTCCGCCCGGCCCATGCGCTTCATCGGCACCGCCGCGATCATCGCCGCGCGCAGATTGTCCACATCGGCATCGCTCATGCCCGGATTGCGGTGCAGCAGCGGCGTCTCGATCGGGCCGGGACTGACCAGATTGACGCGGATGCCCTCGCTCACCAGTTCGCCCGCAATCACCTTCAGCGCGGCATAAAGCCCGCCCTTGGTCGCGGCATAAGCGGTGTTGCCGGGCAGGAAGGCATGGCCGCCGATCGACCCCGTCGCCACGATCGACCCACCCCGGCCCATCAGCCGCAGCGCCTTCTGGATAGCAAAGACGCAGCCGCGCAGATTGACGCCATGGACATGGTCCCAGTCGGCCGGCGTCAGGTCGCGAAACGGCGCGAAGCCGCCCACGCCCGCATTGACGAACAGCGTGTCGATCCGCCCGTCCTGTGCCGCGATATCGGCGATCACCGCCTCCATCGCGTTCAGATCGGCCATGTCCGCGCGATAACCCCGCGCGCCGTCTATCGCCGCCACCGCCGCGTCGATCGTCGCCGGATCCCGCCCGGTCAGCCGCACGATCCCACCCTCCGCCGCAAAGGCCTGCGCGCTGGCCAGGCCGATGCCGCTATTGCCGCCGACCACCAATATGATCTTGTCCTTGAACCGCATGATGTCTCTCCCGGTTCAGAAGGGCGAATGGGGATTGGGACTGTCGGTCGGCACATCCTGCACCGTGTCCCAATGCTCGACGATCATGTCGCCCTCGACCCGAAAAATATCTATCACCGCAAAGCCCGGATCGCCCGCAAATCGCCGCACATGATAATGGACGATCACATGGTCGCCATCGGCAAAGCGCCGTTTGATGTCATGCACCGCGTGCGGATTTTCGCCCCGCACCTTGCGCAGAAAGGCCTTCAGCGGCTCCAGCCCCGTATCCACCCACTGATTATGCTGGATATAGTCGGGCGCGATGAACCGATCCGCCGCGTCGGCATCCATCGGTATCAGCACATGGTCGAACATCGCCTGGACCAGATCCAGATTGTGCTGCTCCTGCGGCGTATAAGCCATCATCCTCTCCTCTATTTTCCGCTGGCGCATCGCCTTGCTTTGCGGTTACGATAACGATCGTTATTAAAAGAACAAGAGCCAAGGAAGAGGAAAGCGCCATGAACCGCGCCGATTATGACCGCTATGCGCACGCCTTCAACGATCGCGACTATGACACGGTCTTCGATTTCTACGCGCCCGGCGCCAGCATCCGTTTCTTTGGCGTCGACCTTGGCACGCGCGACGCGTTCAAGCGCTTCTACAGCTTCCTCCACGCCCATGTGATCGAGACGCTGACGATCGAGCGCTTCGCCGCCAGCGACGAGCTGGTCGCGCTGGAAGGGATCATCCGGGTGGAAGCAACACAGGATCTCGACGCCGCCACCCTTGCCGCTAACGGCCTCGACCAGTTCATGCCGATCGCGAAGGGCGAAGTGCAGCAAATGCGCCAATATATCCATTATCACGTCGTCGATGGCCGGTTCACCAGCGTGGGCTGTGCCATCGTCGGCTTGACTTGAGCGCCGGCAGATGCCCTATCGGAAGACCATGTCGAACAGCAGCCCGTCCCAAAAGCCGTCGGCGTCGGCCGAAGCCAGTCCCGCCGATACGCTCCACCGCGTCCTGCGGCTGGCGAACAAGCTGATGGCGCCTTTTTCCACCTATCTGGAGCATCGCTACAAGATCAGCCTTAACGAGTTCCGCCTGCTGATGCTGCTCGGCCGCTTTCCCAATTCGGCCAGCCATGAACTGGCGGAGATGACCGGGGTCAATCCGATGAGCGTCTCGCGCGCGGTTGCCGCGCTCCAGAAGCACGGCCGCATCACGGTGGAACGCGACCCCGCCAACAAGCGGCGCAAGATATTGGTCCTGACGGATGAGGGGCGGCGGCTCTATCGGTTGATGCGGCCGCAGACCGACAAGGTCGCCACCTATCTCGTCTCCGACCTGAAAGCCAAGGAAGTCGATACGCTGAACCAGTATCTCGACACGTTGGTCGATACGCTGGAGGCGAATGACGAGGCGGGCAACAGCCGCTTCCTGGAATTCACCCGCCCCGATGGAGACGACGAACCCGCCGCCTGAGCGAACGGGGGCGGTTCAGGCGCTGGCGGGCGAAGCCCGTCCGCCAAGCGCCAGCATCACCAGCAGCATCGTCAGGAAACTGACGCCCAGCACCCCGGTCAGCGGCAGGATCGACACCGACGGCAGCAGCGATACCGCCGCACTGGCCGCCGCCGTGATCGCCAGCTGCAATGTGCCGAGCAGCCCGGCCGCCGCGCCCGCGCCGCCCGCTGCGGCATCCAGCGCTGATATGGCGGCCGGCGTCAGGATGAAGCCGGACAGGGCGAAGAGCAGCATCGACCATGGCTGGAACAGGGCGATCGGCACAGGCATCGTCAGGCCCGCCATCGCGATCAGCGCGGTCGCGCCCATCGCGACCAGCGCCACACCCGTGACCAGCGGCCGCGCGCCCAGCCGCCGCATCAGCGATGGCGCGAACTGGGTGGCGATGATCGACGTCACGGCATTGAGCGCCAGCAACAGGCTATAATGGTGTGCGCTCAGGCCAAAGCCCTGCGTGTAGATGAAGGGCGCGGCGGTCACGAAGGCGAAGGGCACGGTCGTCGCCAGTCCCGCCACTAGCGTCCAGCCCAGAAAGGCAGGCGTGCCGAGCAGCCGGCCATAGGCATGCAGCATCGGCTGGCGATGCAACCGCCGCTGCGGCGGCAGCGATTCGGGCAGGAAGATCGACACCGCGATCAACGCCACCGCCCCGCCGCCGGCCAGCAGCAGGAACAGCCCGCGCCAGCTCATCGCCTGCAACAAATAGCTGCCCGCCAGTGGCGCCAATACCGGCGATATGCCGATGATCAGGAAGGTGAAGGCCATCAGTTGCGCCGCGCGATGGCCGCTATGCCGGTCGCGGATCATCGCCCGCACGCTCGACGTGCCGGCGCATGCACCCATGCCCTGGAGAAAGCGGCACGCGATCAGCATGTCTAGGCTGGTCGCCATGGCACAAGCGATGGATGCGATCGCGAACAGCAACAGCCCGCCAATCAGGGGCCGACGCCGGCCATAGCGATCGCCCAGCGTGCCGAGCGGAATCTGCGCCAGCGCCAGCCCCAGGAAAAAGGCGGACAGGGTACGCTGCACCGCGCCGCTGTCCGCCGCCATCGCCTGCGCCATGCCCGGCATGGCCGGCAGATACAGGTCGATGGCAAAGGGGCCGAGCGAGGACAGGAAGCCGAAGGCGATGCCCAGCAACAGGGTCGGTTCCGTCTCCTGCGGACCCGAACGGCGATCGGCTTGTGCCATATATGATGTAACCCTCTCCCTAATTAGTAACGAACGTTATATTTATTCAGAAGGGCGCACAAGCGGAGAAGCTGGGTGGGATCGTGCATATCGCCGGTTTACAAACTGTGTCGCCGGCATACAGTGCTGCCTACAACCAGAAATAGGAGAGGGGCGCCGCATGGCATCGATTGAGACAAGGGCTTTGCCCGCCGACGATCCGCGCAGCATCTTGGGCAGCCGGCCGATGCGCCTGCCGCAATGCGTCGCCATCGCGATCTGCTTCCTGCTCAACGCGCTTGATGGCTTCGACATATTGGCGGTCACCTTCGCCGCGCCCGGCATCGCGAAGCAATGGAACATCGGCCCCGGCGCGATCGGCCTGGTCGTATCCTCAGGCCTTGCCGGCATGGTGGTGGGGTCGCTGACGTTGGGCCAGTTGGCCGATCGGATCGGGCGACGGCCGCAGGTGCTGCTGTGCCTCGCCATCATGGTCAGCGGCATGGCCGCTTCCGCCTTCGCCTCCAACGTGCTGCTGCTCTGCCTGCTGCGCGCCTATACCGGCCTTGGCCTCGGCGCAGTGCTGGCGGCGGTGAACGCCCTGTCGGCGGAGTTCGCCAATCGCAAGCGTCGCGACCTGTCGGTCAGCATCATGGCGGCGGGCTATCCTGCCGGCGGTATCGTCGGCGGCTGGGCGGCGGCGCAGTTGCTCAAACATCATGGCTGGGAATCCATCTTCCTGTTCGGTGCGGGCGCGACGGCGGTGATGGTGCCGCTGGTACTGTTGTTCCTGCCCGAATCGATCGGCTGGCTGGCGACGCGCGGCGGGCCGGATGCGCTGGCGCGGATCAACGCCATATTGAAGCGTCTGGGCCAGCCGCTCGCGGGTCGCCTCGTCGCGTTGGAGGAGCCGAAGGCCTCCATCGGCGCGCTCTTCACCGACCGCTATCGTGCGACGACGATCGCGCTCATCTTCATGTACGGCCTGCACATGATGACCTTCTATTATGCGCTGGGTTGGACCCCGGCGCTGGTCGTGTCGCTTGGCTTCGATCCGTCGCAGGCGACGATCGTGTCGGTATTCATGAACATGGGCGGCGCGACCGGGGGGCTGATATTGGGTTTCCTGTCGCCGCGCCTGGGCCTGCGTCCGCTGGTGCTGTTCGGCCTCGCCGGCGCGGGGGCGGCGGTCGCCGCCTTTGGCGCCGTGCCGGCCGACATCGTGATGCTGCAGGGCGCGGCCTTCCTGCTCGGCTTCCTTGCCAACGGATCGGTCGTCGGGCTCTATGCGCTGATCGCCAACATCTATCCCACCACCTTGCGTGCGACCGGCACCGGCACGGTGATCGGTTTCGGCCGTTGCGGCGCCGCGCTCGGCCCCTTCCTTGCGGGCCAGTTACTGGCGGTCGGGGCAGGGCGGGGCATTACCTCGCTCGCCCTGGCGCTCGGCTCCGCCGTCGCGGCGCTGGTCCTGCTGACCGCCCACCTGCGCGTGGCGGATGAGGATGCGATTTAGGACAGAACCAAACCCGTTCGTCCTGAGTAGCCACTGAGCCTGTCGAAGTGGCGTATCGAAGGAACAGTGCTTCGATATGGGTCTTCGACAGGCTCAGACCCTACTCAGCACGAACGGAGGAGAGTGTTGGAAATCTACCCCACCCGCTCCGCATCCATCATCGCCTGCAACATGCGCCGTCCTTCCACCGCATTGCGATCGCTCTTCAGCAGCAGTTCCTCGGGATTCTCGCCCACCACGGCCAGCATCGCCTCGATCTCCTCGGTGGCGAATTTGTCCTCGGCGATCACGGGGCGCAGATAGTCTTCCATGATGGCGATGGCACTCGCGTCCGTCGTCGCCATGGCGAAAAAATAGGTGCAGCTATGCGGCGTTTCCGGCGTTACCGCATGATAGACCCGGCTCGATGCAAAGGCCTCGCCCGCCCGCGCGTGACCCTGCGGATATCGGCTTTCGTCGATCCCGGCATGAAACCCCGGCAGGTGGAAATCCATCCCGCTCACCCGGTCGATCCGGGCCAGGTGATGGCCCATATGCGCAACCACCGGCGGCGCCTCCGCATCGCGCATATGACGGCGGCTGCTCAGAAAGCCGGGTCGCTTGACCACCTCTTCGGGCGTCGCTGCATTGTCCAGCGTGCCGATCGAACTGCCATGCAGGAAGGCGAGGTGGGTCAGGTCTAGCAGATTGTCGTTCAGCAACTGCGCCCGGCCCTTCACATGCTCCACGAACAGCGCCCGCGCGATCATGCCCGGCGTCAGGCCGATCGCTTCCAGATCGGGCAACAGCACGGGATCGGCCTTGTCAGCCTCGCCCATCCATATCCACGCCCATAGCCCATGTTCGACCAGCGGGTAGCTGGGGATATGATAGGATCGCGGGGTGAAGCTCTGGCTCGGAATATCGGTGCATTGCCCGTCCGGCCCGAAGGCGATGCCATGATAGCCGCACACGATGCCGTCCCCCTTGCGACAGCTTTTGCCCAGCGGGAAATGGCGGTGCGGACATCGCCCGCCGACCGCCACCGCCCGACCGTCCTGTTTCCGATACAGGACGACCGGCTGGTCGAGGATGGTGCGCGCCAGCAGCGCTTCCCCAATTTCATGGGTGAAGGCGGCGACATACCATCCATTGCGGACTGCGAACGAACCAGTGGTGAAGGGATACATGATTGCGCCTCTCCTGACTTTTATCAGACTTACAGTGTAAGTTTGGCGGAAATCCGGCCACTGTCAAGAGCGGCGTCCTTTCGCCTCATAAAGACGCGGCAACGCATTTTTCGACTGGCAAGGGGCAATATGTTCGTGTAGATGAAATGTTCATGGATGCGAAATCATCAGATCGCGATCTAGGCGCGCCCCTCCTGATCCTGCCGGGATTGCTCTGCGATTCCCGCATGTTCGGCGAAACGCTGGCCGCTTTTCCCGGCAGCGCGGTTGTGGACGGTTTCTATGCCGGTTGCGATCGAATCGAGGCGATGGCCGATTATGCCATCGCCCGCATGCCTGGTCGCTGCGCCCTGCTCGGCCATTCCATGGGCGCGCGGGTCGCACTGGAAGTGATTCGCAAGGTACCCGACCGGGTCGAACGGCTGGCGCTGGTCGATACCGGCGTCCATCCGGTCAAGCCCGGCGAGCGGGAAGGGCGCTACACGCTGCGCGACCTTGGCCGCGATCAGGGCATGGCTGCGCTGGTCGCCCAATGGCTGCCGCCGATGATGGGCTTTGCCGGCCTGCGCGACGAAGCGCTGATGGACTTGCTCTATGCCATGGCGGTCGACGCTGGCCTTGCCACGTTCGAAGCGCAGATCGAGGCGCTGCTGCACCGCCCGTCAGTGGACGCGTTGCTCCCCACCATCGCCTGCCCGACCGTCGCGATCGTCGGGCGGCAGGACCAATGGTCGCCGGTCGCCCAGCATGAAGCCATCGCAGCCACGATTCCCGGCGCGCAGTTGCGTGTCGTCGAACGCGCCGGGCACATGATGCCGGCCGAAGCGCCCCGGGCCTTCCATGCCGGGATACAGGAATGGCTCGCCATGCCTGCCCATGCTCATATTTCGTAAATTTCCAAACAAGTCGAAGGAGAGGTTTGAATGACTGACAAGACCCTGCAACAGCTGCTCGATGAAAAGGGTGATATCGTCGAATTCCTGCGCAATCAGCAGGTCGGCCCCAACGCCTATCCCGGCGTGCCCGGCGAATATAGCAACTGGCGCGACGAACAGCGCAGCTGGGCGGAAAGCTCGGTTCTGTTCAACCAGAGCTTCCACATGGTCGACCTGCTCGTCACCGGCCCTGGCGCGTTCGATATGCTGGCCTATCTCGCCCCCAACAGCTTCAAGGGCTTCGTGCCGAACCGCGCCAAGCAGTTCGCCCCCGTAACCCCCGAAGGCTATGTGATCGGCGACGTCATCCTCTTCTATCTGGAAGAAGAAAAGTTCGAACTGGTCGGCCGCGCCCCCTCGATCGAATGGGTCGAATATTGGGCCTCGACCGGCAAGTGGGACGTGAAGGTGGAACGCGACGAACGCACCATCGCCCGTCCGCTCGACCAGCAGGGCTATCGCCGCAACTATCGCTTCCAGCTGCAGGGCCCGAACGCCATGCCGGTGCTGGAACAGGCGATGGGCCAGACCCCGCCGGACCTGAAATTCTTCCACATGGCGCCGATCACCATCGCCGGCGTCGAAGTGCGCGCGCTGCGTCACGGCATGGCCGGCCAGCCGGGTTACGAGCTGTTTGGTCCCTGGGAAGATTATGACACCGTTCGCAACGCGCTCATCGAAGCGGGCAAGGATTATGGCCTGACCCTCTGCGGCGGCCGTACCTATTCGTCCAACACGCTGGAATCGGGCTGGATCCCCTCGCCGCTGCCCGCCACCTACACCGGCGAAGGCTCGAAGGGCTTCCGTGAATGGATCGGCGCCAACAGCTATGAAGGCAAATGCTCGCTCGGCGGCAGCTTCGTCTCCGACAAGATCGAGGATTATTATCTGAACCCCTGGGAGCTGGGCTATGGCATCATGGTCAAGTTCGATCATGAATTCGTCGGCCGCGAAGCGCTGGAAAAGATCAAGGATCAGCCTCATCGCCAGAAGGTGACGCTGGCCCTCGACAATGAGGATATCGTCCGCGTCATGAGCTCCATGCTCCAGACCGGCGACAAGGCGAAGTTCCTGGAATTCCCCAGCGCCGTCTATTGCATGCACCCCTATGACGCGGTGCTCAAGGACGGCAAGACCGTCGGCCTGTCGACCTGGATCGGCTACACCATCAACGCCGGCCGCTTCCTGGCGCTGGCGATGGTCGATGCCGAGTTCGCCGCGCCCGGCACCGAAGTGACCTTGCTGTGGGGCGAACCCGATGGCGGCACGAGCAAGCCGACCGTCGAACGCCATGTGCAGACCGAAATCAAGGCGATCGTCTCCTCGGTCCCCTATTCGGAAGCCGCGCGCGACAATTATGCCGACGGCTGGCGCACCAAGGCCGCCTGATCGGCTAATCTATACCCGAGCGGGGTTGGAGCGGGGGATGCCGGAAGGCGTCCCCCGTTTTCGTTTGCTTCATAGTCGTCACCCCAGCGAAGGCTGGGGTCTCAGGCGGCAGTAAAGGAAGGCCAGCCGCCTCGCACTGTCCGTTCACGCAGCGCATCCATGCCTGAGATCCCAGCCTTCGCTGGGATGACGGCATAGAATTGGGGGCGTTTGCCATCCATGCAAACGAGCCATTCGCACCCGTTCCACACAAGCCTTCCAATGTAGGATAATAGCTGATCTATCCTGACGAATGGATCACAGCTCCGACCCGTCCTGCATCCCCGCGTATCCGGACCCTATAGGGTGCGGTCCTGCCGCATTCCGGTCGCCTTTATGTCGCGTGACTGGCGCGCGATCGTCGCGCATCCGTCGCGTCGTTGTCACCCACGCGGCGCGACACCGGCGCATTGCAGACGCTTGGGGAACGCTTCGCGAGCGCTTTACGCCCATATACCCCTGCAACGGTGTGAATTTCGGCTGTCGCCAAGTTGTGGCGCCAGTATCGCACCCTCTCTCAGACGGCAGGCATCTCCGCCGCCGCGAACAGGCTGACGGCCTGCTCCAGCTTGGCGATGGTCCGCCCCTCCACCTCGGCGGTGAAGCGCGGGACGGGGATGGCCAGCGCGAAGGCGCCGACCGCTTCGCCGTCGATCACCACCGCTATGCCCAGGCCGCAAATGCCCGGCGTATATTCCTCCCGCGTGCGGCCGATGCCGGTCGCGCGGATCTCTGCCAGTTCGGCGCGCAATTGCGCCACATCGACGATGCTGCTGGGGGTAAAGCGTTCCAGCGGCGTCTGTGCGAAATAGGCGTCCAACTCCGCGTCGCTCAGGTGAGCGAGCAGCGCCTTGCCCGCCGCCAGGCAATGGAGCGGGCTGCGCGTTCCCACGCTGATCGAATAGCGCAGCGACTGTTCCGCCGTCTCGGTGACGATCGCCTCCAGCAACCAGCCGTCGCGCACGAAGAAGGACGCCGTCTCGTTGATCTGCAAGCGCAGCGACTTGACCAGCGGCCGGACCTTGTCGGCCAGCGACATGGCGACGCGGGGCGAGGCCAGCCGTTCCAGCGCCGGGCCGGGCAAATATCGCCGCCCTTCGCGCGCCAGATAGTGACGTTCCACCAAGGTTGCGAGCAGGTAGGACAGGCTGCTGACCGGAATGGCCAGGCCCGCCGCAATCTCCTGCGCGACGACGCCGGCCGGCCGCGCGACGACATATTCGATGATGTCGATGGTGCGCATCGCCGATTTGACGGTGGACGGCGTGGTCCCATTCATGGTCGGCGATACCCCTTATTATCGGAGCGATTTCGAGCCGGACCGGAGTGTCCGGCGGCTCGGAAATCGCGGCAACTAAAATGTCAGGCTACCGCGCCTTTCGGCAAAGCGCCATTCCCCCTCTACCGCCACGAAACGGTCGTGAAAGCTGCCGACTTTAGGCGCTCCATCGCCCGTGAACAACAGCATAGCGCTTTCGCCGATCGCTTCGCCTTCGCTCACCACGTCGATCACCACATTGGAACAGACATGCCGCGTGGTCCGCGCCGGGCGGGAGAGGAAGGCGGCCAGGATGGCGTCCCGCCCCACGATCCATGCGTCGGGCGCGGTCGGGCGCGCCATGCGGCCATCCTGCGCGTAGAGCGCCGCGACGTCCGCCCAGCGCCCGGCATCGTTCAAATTGGCGTAGAGCGCGACCAGCCGGGCGCAATCCTGCTCGATCGCGCGGCGCTGCTCCTGCGTCACATCGCTGCTCACAGGCGCGCGTCCGCCAGATCCGCACCGGCGCGCAGCGACCGCAGCTTCTTCCACGTCACGGCCGGGTCTATCTTGCCATATCCGGCGAAGGTGCCGAAGCCGCAATCGGTGCTGGCGATCACCCGGTCCTTGCCGACGATGCCGGCAAAACGCTCGATCCGCTGAGCGATCAGTTCGGGATGCTCGACATAGTTGGAACAGGTATCGATCAGGCCGGGGGCAAGGATTTTGTCGTCGGGCAGCACACCGCGCTGCGCCGCATCGCGCCAGACCGTCCATTCATGCTCGTGGCATGGATTGGCACCCTCGAACAGCACGGTTGCCGGCCGCGCAGCCAGCACGATATCGATCACCTTCTCTAGCGGAATGTCATGATCGTGCGGCCCTTCATAATTGCCCCAGCAAATATGCATCCGCATCCGGTCCGCCGGGATATTGGCGGTCGCGGCATTGAGCGCCTCGACATTCGCCGCCGCGATCCTGATGAATTCCTCGTCGCTCGCATCCTGATAACCGGTGTGGCGCGACATGGCGAGGTCGGGGCAATCGAGTTGCAGGTCGAACCCGGCCGCCACGATCGTCTCATATTCCTCGCGCATGGCATCGACCAGGTCGGCCAGATAGGCGTCGTGGCTCGGATAATGGCGATTGACCTGAAAGGCGGTGATCAGGCCGGGCGAGGCGGCGTTCATGAAGGCGCGCGTGCCCGGATGGTCGGCCAGCGCCGTCTTGAACCGGCGAATATCCTCATGCAGCGGATCGAGCGTCACCAGCTTCACCGGCCCGATGCAGGAAGCGCGGGTGAATTCTTGCGAACCCATGATCGCCGCCAGCTTCTGCCGCAACGCCGGCAGCGGCGCGAGGTCGGCCGCGACCTTGCGATCGATATGACCGCCAAAGCCCGACAGCCGCTCGATCATATAGGTGGAATAGCCGACCTTCCCCAATTCGCCGTCGCTGACGATCGACACGCCCGCCGCAATCTGCGCCGTCACTGCGTCCGACACCGCTTGCTGAACGGTCGTGTCGAACAGCGCCGCGTCATAAGCTTCGCCCTTGTCGCGGGCCAGCAGCAACGGGGTCAACGCATCGCCGCGCGGCAGGCTGCCGACATGGGTGGTGGCTATGGACATGGCGTATTCACTCTCCCTAAGATGGGGAGAATATCTGCCACATGTTCGCAAATATGGATATATCATAAATGTGAATTTAATGGCGGTGGAGGGCACCCTTATCTGGACAAAGCCGCGACTCTCACTATATACCGCTCGGTATGAAAATGGCAGCCGAACCCGTAACGAGAGGACGCCCCCGGGAATTCGATCCCGAGGAAGCCCTGTCGGCTGCGCTCCAGGTTTTCTGGACGCGCGGTTATGAAGGTGCGTCACTGGCCGAACTGACCGACGCCATGGGCATCACCAAGCCCAGCCTCTATGCCTGTTTCGGCAACAAGGAAGCGCTGTTCCACAAGGCGCTCGACCTCTATGAGCGCGACAAGCTCTGCTACATGCGCTCCGCGTTGCAGGAACCGACGGCGCGTGGCGTGGCAGAGCGGCTGTTGCGCGGCACTTTGCAGATCCAGACCGGCGGCAACGACCCGCGTGCCTGCCTTGGCGTGATCAGCATGGTCGCCTGCACGACCCAGGCGGAATCGATCAAGAGCGACGTGATTGCGCGTCGCGCCTCGTCCGACAAGGCGTTGGTCGAGCGGCTGGAGCGCGCCAAGGCGGAGGGCGACCTGCCCGTCGGCATCGAACCGGCGGCGCTTGCCACATATCTGACCGCCGTCATTCAGGGCATGGGCGTGCAGGCCAGCGGTGGCGCATCGCCGCAGCAGCTGGAGCAACTGGTGGAAACCACCATGGCGATGTGGCCGACCACCTGACCTGAACCTGCGTAAAACCGCGCATTCAGCCGCAATTCAGAAAAAATTACCAAGCGGTACAGAAAGCGGTTGACGAAAAGGTGCTTCGGATTATATACCGATAAGTATGAAATCCGGTCGAGGCATCTGCCTCCAAGGAGGCAACATGAAAAATATTGTCCTAAGCTAAGTTTCTAAGCTTGGTGGCGCGCTTCGTCTCGCCATCTGCACCATCATCATCGTCTGGCCATAGGGGTCGGGGCATCGCTCCGGCACGGATGGCTTGTGCATTCCCGCGGCCGCCACCGGTTCGGGAGAGTATCGCGTGCGCCCGCAGATGGTGTTCGCGGCCGGGTCTGCACGCAAATAGGGGTTTGAAACCATGGCCTATATCGATTTCGCCCAGCCGCTGCCTGCGGTTGGGGACGGCATCTCCTTGCCTGCGATCCGCGACCGGATCAAAGCTGTCGCCACCGGCTTTTCGTCGATGGAATGGCAGATCGTGCGTCTGGCGCAGACCGATGGCCTCGCTTCCCTGCGGGAGCCGGGTCGCTGGTCGCGTTTCAAGACATTGCTCTTTGGCCCGCAGCCGCATTTCAAACTGGCGGACACCAAGCTGGAGGCGCTGCGCCGCCTGGCCGTGGAGGCTTGGCATGAAGGCTTCGCCGTCCGTCCATCCGCCATCCGAGACTTCCGCGAGGCGGGGTTTAGCGAGGGACAGCTGGAAACATTGCTGTCCGCCGTCACCGCCGCCCGTCGCACCATCAAAGGGAAATATCCATGAACATGATCGCAAAGATCGACACTGATACGCAGGCCAGCGAAGTCGGTTCCGACGGCACGGCACGCCGCTGGCGCGGCCGGCACTTGGCCTGGGCCGCTTTGGGCATCGTCGTGCTGGGTGGGGCCAGCTGGAAATATTGGGGTCAGACGGAGGCGCAGGCCTCCGCCGCGCCGCTGGCGGCTGTCGGCGTATCCGCGCCGCTCGCCCGCAGCGTGACCCAGTGGGACGATTATGTCGGCCGCTTCGCCCCCAGCCAGACGGTGGAAATCCGCCCGCGCGTATCGGGCGCCGTCACCGCCATCCATTTCCGCGACGGCGATTTCGTGCGTCAGGGGCAATTGCTCTTCACCATCGACCAGCGCCCTTTCCAGGCGGCTCTGGCCGAAGCGCGGGCAAGCAGCGCGTCGGCCCGCAGCGCCTTGCTGCTGGCGCAAAATGACTATGCCCGCGTCCAGCGGCTGAGCGGCGACGACGCCGTGTCGGCCAGCGAAGTGGACTCGCTGCGCTCGCGCCTTCAGGCGGCACAAGCCGCCTTGGCCGGCGCGCAGGCCCGCGAACGCAGCCGCGCGCTGGACGTCGAATTTACGCAGGTCCGTGCGCCCATTTCCGGGCGGGTTTCCGACCGCCGTGTCGACATCGGCAATCTGGTGGCCGGCGCGGAAGGTAGTGGCGCGACCCTGTTGACCACGGTCAACAAGCTTGATCCCATCTATTTCAACTTCGACGCGTCCGAAGCGCTCTATCTCAAATCGCAGCGCGACAAGGATAATGGCGGCGCGGTCGAGGTACGGTTGCAGGACGAAGCGGCCTATAATCATCAGGGCCGGCTCGACTTCACCGACAATGGCCTTGATCCGCGGTCGGGCACGATCCGCATCCGTGCGGTGTTCGACAATCCGGGCAATTTCCTGACCCCCGGCCTGTTCGGCAATATGCGTCTGGCCAATGGCGGCAAGGCCAATGCCCTGCTGGTCCCGGATGAGGCGATCCAGTCCGATCAGGCACGCAAAACCGTGCTGGTGGTGGACAAGGACAGCAATGTCGCGGTCAAGCCGGTCGAACTCGGCCCGATCGTCGATGGGCTGCGCATCATCCGATCGGGGCTTGTGCCCACGGATCGGGTGATCGTGGCCAACCTTCAGGCCGCGATGCCCGGCGCCAAGGTAGCGGTGAAGCCGGCAACGATCCGGCCGGCCCCCGCGCCGGTCACGCCGGTCGACAGCGCGGCGCCGATAGCCGCGCAGGCGACCTTCGCCCGATAAATCTGACCCCACCCTTCACACGGGAGGGGCCAATCAAACAGAATCCCTGCCCGTGATCCGGCCCCTGCCGGATCGCGCGGCATCCCTTTCGCTCGCAAAGGACGATCCGATGCGCTTCTCCCGTTTCTTCATCGACCGGCCGATCTTCGCCGCCGTCATCGCGGTGGTCATCACCGTGGTCGGCGCGCTCGCCTTTATCGGCCTGCCGGTGTCCCAATATCCCGATATCGTGCCCCCCACGGTCACGGTGTCCGCCCAATATCCCGGCGCATCGGCGGAAACGGTCGCATCGACCGTGGCCGCGCCGATCGAACAGGAGATCAACGGCGTCGACGACATGCTCTATCAGAGCAGCCAGTCGACCGGCGATGGCAAGGTCGTCATCACCGTCACCTTCAAGATCGGTACCGACCTCGACGCCGCGCAGGTGCTGGTGCAGAACCGCGTCGCCGTCGCCACGCCGCGCCTGCCCGAAGAGGTGCAGCGTCTGGGCGTCGTCACGCGCAAGACCACGCCCGAATTCCTGATGGTCGTGAATTTGCAGTCGCCCGACGGCACGTTCGACCGCGATTATATCTCCAACTATGCGCTGACGCAGGTGCGTGACCGGCTCGCCCGTCTGGACGGTGTGGGCGATGTGCAGATGTTCGGCGCGCGCGACTATGCGATGCGCGTCTGGATCGATCCCGACCGTGCCGCCGCGCTCGACCTGACGGCCGGCGAAGTCGTGTCCGCGCTGCGGGCGCAGAATGTCCAGGTTTCGGCCGGCTCCATCGGTCAGCCTCCTTATGACCGTGGCGAAGCCTTCCAGCTTGGCGTGGAAATGCAGGGACGCCTCAACACGCCCGAACAATTTTCCAACATCGTCATCCGCACCGACGCCACCGGTCATCAGGTCCGCGTCAGCGATGTCGCGCGCGTCGAACTGGGCGCGCAGGATTATGGCACCAACACCTATCTGTCGAACAAGCCCACCGTCGTTATCGCGACGATGCAGCGCCCCGGCTCCAACGCGCTCGACGCGGCGGAGAAGGTGAAGGCGGAGATGGAGCAATTGTCCAAGCGCTTCCCCAAGGGCCTGGAATATAGCATCATCTACAACCCGACCGAATTTATCAGCCAGTCGATCGACGCCGTCTATCACACGCTGATCGAAGCGGTGCTGCTGGTCGTCCTCGTCATCCTCGTCTTCCTGCAAAACTGGCGCGCGGCGATCATCCCGATCATCGCCATTCCGGTGTCGCTGATCGGCACGGCGGCGATTCTTGCCGGGCTTGGTTATTCCCTCAACAATCTGTCGCTCTTCGGCCTGGTCCTCGCCATCGGCATCGTCGTCGACGACGCCATCGTCGTGGTCGAAAATGTCGAGCGCAATATCGAGAATGGCATGTCGCCGCTGGAGGCCGCGCGCGTCTCCATGGATGAAGTGTCGACTGCCCTGATCGCGATCGTGCTGGTGCTTTGCGCGGTGTTCGTGCCGACTTTGTTCATCACCGGCATTTCCGGCGCCTTCTATCAGCAATTCGCCGTCACCATCTCGACCGCGACCGTGATCTCGCTGATCCTCTCGCTTACCTTGTCGCCGGCCGCCGCCGCTCTCCTGCTCAAGGAAAAGCACGGGGCCCGCGACCGCAGCGGCGATCCGGTCTGGCGGCAGAAGCTGGGCAAGGCTGCCGATGCGTTCAACACCGGCTTTGACCGGATGAGCGCGGGCTATGGCCGCCTCACCCGTTTTCTCGTGGCTCGTCCAAAGAAGATGCTGCTGACCTATGCCGGTCTGATCGCGGCCACGATCGCCCTCTTTTGGGTGACGCCTGGCGGCTTCATCCCGGCGCAGGATCAGGGCTATTTTCTGGCTGTGGTGCAGCTGCCCTCCGGCGCCTCGCTCGAGCGCACCGACAAGGTGGCCCGCGAAGTCGCGGCGAAGATCCTGCCGATCAAGGGGCTGCGCGGCGCGGTGATGTTCGCCGGCTTCCACGGTCCCTCGCAGACGCAGGCCCCCAACAGCGCGGCGATCTACTTCCCCTTCAAGAGCTTTGCCGAACGCAAGGAGGAGGGCGCCACCTATGCCGGCATCATGGAGCAGGCGAACAAGGCGGTCGCCGGCTATGACAAGGCGCGCATCCTGCTCGTTCCCCCGCCGCTCATCCAGGGCATCGGGTCGGCCGGCGGCTATCGCGTTATGCTGGAGGATCGCGAGGATCGCGGTTATGCCGAACTCAACAAGGTCGCCAATGATCTGATCGCCAAGGCGAACCAGACACCCAGCCTCGCCATGGTCTACACCCTATTCGACGTCGGCACGCCGCGCGTCTATGCGGACGTTGATCGGCGCAAGGCCGACCTGCTGGGCGTGCCGCCCGAGCGCATCTTCGAAGCGATGCAGGTCTATCTGGGGTCGTCCTTCGTCAACGACTTCAACCTGCTGGGTCGCACCTATCGCGTGACCGCGCAGGCCGATGCAGAGCATCGCGGCACGGTGGCGGATATCGCAAACCTGAAAACCCGGTCGAACAGCGGCCAGATGGTACCGATCGGCTCCGTCTCCACCTTCAAGGACAAGACCGGTCCCTATCGCGTGGTCCGCTACAATCTGCTGCCGGCGGTGGAAATCGACGGTGACACGGCGCCGGGCTATTCCTCGGGCCAGTCGCTCGCCACGATGGAAAAGCTCGCCGACGCGGCCCCGGCCGGTTACGCCAGCGAATGGACCGGCGTCGCCTATCAGCAGGTCAGCGCGGGTAACACCGCAGGTCTGGTGTTCGGCATGGCGGTCTTTTTCGTCTTCCTGGTGCTGGCGGCGCAATATGAAAGCCTGACGCTGCCGCTTTCGATCATCCTGATCGTGCCGATGTGCCTGTTCGCGGCCATGCTGGGCGTGAACCTGCGGGGGATGGACAATAATATCCTCACGCAGATCGGTCTGGTCGTCTTGATCGCCCTTGCCGCGAAGAATGCCATTCTGGTGGTTGAATTCGCCAAGCAGGCGGAGGAAGAACAGGGGCTTTCACCGATCGAGGCTGCCGTTCAGGCTGCGCAGACCCGTCTGCGTCCGATCCTGATGACCAGCTTCGCCTTCATCCTGGGCGCCGTACCGCTGGTGATAGCCACCGGGGCCGGTGCGGAACTGCGGCAGGCGCTGGGTACGGCCGTCTTCTTCGGCATGGCCGGTGTGACCGCCTTCGGCCTGCTCTTCACCCCCACCTTCTATGTCGTGTGCCGCGCGCTGGGCGATCGTTTCGCCCGTCGTCGGCCGGGACAGGCTGAACCTGCGTTGCAGCCGGCCGAATAAGGACAAAAGCCATGACAAGGAACTTCATCGCTTTGCTGCTCGGCGCCAGTGCGCTCACGGCCTGCGCCGCCGGGCCGGACTATAAGGCGCCCGCCACCCCGGCCACAGCCGCCGCTCCCTTCATCGGAGCGGCGAGTCCGGCGGCCAATCCGACCGTCAGCGCCGCAGCCGCGCAGGATCATTGGTGGACGCTCTATGGCGATCCGCTGCTCGACACGCTGGTCATCGACGCGCTCGCCGCCAACACCGACATTAGGGTGGCGGTGGCGCGGATCGAGCGGGCACGCTCTTCGCTGCGCGGCGCGAAATCGGATCGCCTGGCCCAGACCAGCCTGGGCGCGTCCGAAACCTACAACCGCACCTCGGCGGCCCAATCCTTGCCCGGCCTCGACCGGGAAAATTGGGTCTTCGATAGCGGCCTCGACATCAGCTATGAAGTCGATCTGTTCGGCCGGGTGAAACGCGGCGTGGAAGCGGCACGCGGCGATTATGCCGCGGCGCAGGCGGACGCTGACGGCGTGCGCGTGGCGGTGATCGCGGACACGGTGCGTGCCTATCTGGACGTCACCGCCACATCGGAACGGCTGGCGGTGGCGCAGCGCACGGTCGGCCTGCTCGACCAGTCGATCCGCATCACCGGCGCCCGGTTCGAGGCTGGCCGGTCGGATCGGCTGGACGTCATCCGCGTGACGACTCTGCGCGACCAGCAGAAGGCGACGATCCCCGCGCTGGCGGCCGATCGCGATGCGGCTTTGTTCCGCCTTGCGACCCTCACCGGCCGCACGCCGCAGCAATTGCCCGATACGGTCCGCGCCGCGACCCGGACCCCGCAATTGTCGCAGCCGATCCCTGTCGGTGACGGCCAGGCCCTATTGGCACGGCGGCCCGACGTGCGCGCGGCGGAACGGCGGCTTGCGGCCGACACCGCACGTATTGGCGTGGCGACGGCGGATCTCTATCCCCGCATCTCGCTTGGCGCATCGGTCGGCAGCACGGCGCTGGGTGGCGGCAATTTGTTCGGTGGGGGACCATTGAACTGGGTGCTGGGACCGCTCATCAGCTGGGCCTTCCCCAATCAGGAGGCGATCCGTGCACGGATCGGCGCGGCGAAGGCGGACGGCGAAGCCTCACTCGCCACCTTCGACGGCACGGTTTTGCAGGCGCTGGAGGAAACCGAGCGGGCTTTGTCCGCCTATGCCCATGCGATCGAGCGGGCGCAGACCTTGAGTGCCGCGCGGGATGAAGCAGCCCGCGCCGCCCGGATCAGCCTTGCCCGGCAACGGGAAGGCCAGATCGATTTCCTGACCGTACTGGATGCGCAGCGGACACTCGCCAGCGCAGAGGCCGATCTGGCGACGGCGACCCGCGCGGTGTCCTTTGCCCAGGTCGATCTGTTCCGCGCTTTGGGCGGTGGATGGGGTCAGGCCTCGGCCTGACCCCAAACAGCATCAGGCCGAGGTCTTCGCCTTGCTTAGATCATAGCTGCCCAGACCCGGCTTGTAGCTTTTTTCATCGATAAACTGGCGGATGCCTTCCTTGCGGCCTTCGCTCTTGTCATGGAAGTTGGCGGCTTCCTGCATACGGACCAGATAATCCTCGGCTTCGTCATAGGTCATGGTGCCGACGCGGCGGACGGCATCCTTGGCGAATTTCAACGCCACCGGATTCTTCTTCAGCAGCATTTCGGCCACTTGCGTAGTGCGGGTCTTCAACTGGTCCAGCGGCACGCTTTCATTGACCAGCCGCATGGTCGCCGCCGCCTTGCCGTCGATCAGGTCGCCCGTCAGCGTCAGCCACATGGCGTCGCGCATGGGGAGCAGGTCGACCACTACCTTGGTCACGCCGCCGCCCGGCAAAATGCCCCAGTTGATTTCGGACAGGCCGAACTGCGCCTCATCCGCGCAAATGGCGAGGTCGCAGGCGAAGAGCGGGCCGAAACCGCCCCCGAAGCACCAGCCATTGACCATGGCGATGGTGGGCTTGTGATACCAGCGCAGGCGACGGAACCAGCCATAGCTTTCCGCCTGCGACTTGCGCACGCCGCGCAGACCCAGCGCTTCGGTTTCGCGGAAATATTCCTTCAGATCCATGCCGGCCGACCAGGACGTGCCTTCGCCGCCCAGCACCAGCACGCCGACATCGTCGCGATATTCCAGTTCGTCCAGAACCTCCATCATGCGACGGTTGAGCGTCGGGCTCATCGCGTTGCGCTTGGCCGGTCGGGCGAAATTCACCCAGGCGATACGGTTTTCGACATGTACCGAAACGACGTCCTGCTCTTCCATCATCCTGCTCCTCGATATGTATCATTGGCATACAATCTGACAGGGCAGGCAGGCAAGCGCTTTTTACAGCTTCGCTTGACAAGTCCGCTCGCGCTTCAGATAATAACGATCGTTATTAAGGCGCCGGCTCGATCGGCGAAGTGAGGTGGGATGAATGAGAAGGGCCAGATAGCGCCGGCCACGATCGCGGCCTTTGCAGCGATCGTCGGCAAGGATCATGTCTTCTTCGCGGAGGAGGATCAGGCGAGCTATCAGGACAAATTCGCCATCGACGACGCCCGTCATCACCCCGCCGGCGCGGTCGCGCCTGCCACGGTGGACGAGATTCAGGCGATCGTCCGGATCGCGTCGGACCGCGGCATCGCCCTCTGGCCGATCAGCCGGGGCAAGAATCTGGGCTATGGCGGTTCCGCCCCGCTACTGGCCGGGTCGGTGGTGCTCGACCTCAGCCGGATGAAGAAGATCGACTATGATGAGGCGAACGGCACGGTGCTGCTGGAGCCGGGGGTTGGTTTCTATGATCTCTACGACTTCCTGAAATCCAAGGGCATGAAGCATTGGCTGTCGGTGCCCGGCAATAGCTGGGGATCGGTGGTCGGCAATGCGCTGGATCGCGGCATGGGCTATACCCCCTATGGCGAACATGCGACCCGCATCTGCGGCATAGAGGCGGTGATGGCCGATGGCCTGGTCGTGCGCACCGGCATGGGCGCTCTGGACGGTGCGCCGACCTGGCAGCTGTATCGCTTCGGCTTTGGCCCCGGCTGGGACCAGATGTTCGTCCAGTCCAATTTCGGCATCGTCACCAAAATGGGCCTGTGGCTGATGCCTGCGCCGGAATCGCTGATGGGCATGGATCTGGAGTTTGAGAGGCCTGAGGATCTGGGGCCGCTGATCGACGCGATCGCGCCGCTCCGCCGCGAAGGGCTGTTGCAGCAGTCGCCGACCATCGGCAACTGGCTTCGCGCTGCCGCCGTTGTCACGACCCGCGACCAGTGGACCGACAAGCCCGGCGCGCTGCCTGACGATGTGATCGCGGCGATCCGCAAGAAATTCAACGTCGGCTGGTGGGGCGTGAGCCTGCGTCTGTACGGCCGGGAATCGGTCAACAAGGCGGCCTATGCGATCCTGGAGCAGGAACTGGGCAAGCTCAAACCCATGTCGCTGCGCCCTACGGTCTGGAAGACGGGTGAGCCGCTGGAGGCGACCGGCTGGACCGGTACGCCGCTCACCATGCCGATGCAGAATGCCAACTGGCATGGCGGGCGCGGCGGGCATATCGGTTTCTCGCCGATCCTGCCGCAATCGGGCGCGGCGGCGCAGGCCCAGTTTCAGCGCACATACGCCCGCTACAAGGAATATGGCATGGATTATCAGGCCAGCTTCGCCTTTGGCGAGCGCCACCTCATCAACGTCAACGCCGTGCTGATCAACAAGGATGATCCCGATCTGATGGGCCGGGTCGATCCCTTCCTCAAACATCTGATCGCGGACGCGAAGGCGCAGGGCTATGGCGAATATCGCACTCATCTCGATTATATGGACGCGGTCGCGGGCACCTATGATTTTAACAAGGGTGCACTAGGGCAGCTCAACCGCAAGGTGAAGGACGCGCTCGATCCCAAGGGGGTGATCGCGCCGGGCAAGAGCGGCATCTGGCCCAGCAGCCATGCAGGAGGGCAGGGCTGATGCGCCAGGGGATGATCGCGCTGTCGGGGGCCGCACTGATATTGGCGGGCGCCGCCTGCGGCCGGGCGAGCGAGGCGCCGACGCCAGCGCCCAAAGGGCCGCCGCCCTTGCCCGCTCCTGAAACTCTGTCGTCGCGGCCGCAAGCTGCTCCGGGCGAAAAGCTGTATCTCGAAAAATGCGCCATGTGCCACGGGCCGGGTGGCATGGGGACGGGACTGCTGGCGCGCCGAACGGAGCAACCCTTGTTGGAGAAGCGCACCGACCTGACCGCCGACTATGTCGTGCAGGCCGCGCGCATGGGCATCGGCAATATGCCCGCCATCCCTCGCGGGGAGGTCAGCGACGCCGACCTGCAACTGATCGCGCAGCACCTGGCCAAGGGCGCCAAGCCATGAGCGACCTGTCGCGACGCGGCTTTCTGGCAAGCGCGGCTATCGCATCGGCGGCGCTGGCGAGCGGACGGGCGGAGGCGGCAACGGTGCCGCTCCTGTTACACGATCCTGAACTGGCGGCCGGTCGCCGCTTCGCTGCCCGTGCGCAATGGCTCGGGGCACAGCCCGTGGCGCTGGCGGGCGATCGGGTGCGGCAGATGCAGGCTTTGCTCGTTTCTGCACCGGCTGCGATCTTCGCCGTGACACGGCGGAGCGACGAATTATTGGTCGGTGAAATTGCGGCGGAAGCGGGATATCGTCGCATGGCGCTGGTGCGCCACGATAAGGGGCGTATGACTGCAAATTGTGCATCTGACGGCGCTGTCGTTGCCAGATTGGCGTACCTTTCCGGCGCAGCATGGCCGGAAGCCTTTGCCGAACTGGCGCTGGACAAGGCCGGTGAGTGTGCTGCGGCGTCGGACAGCCGGACGATGCCAGCGTTCAGTTGGGTGATGGTAAAATAGCATATTCTTTCCTCCGTTCGGGCTGAGCCTGTCGAAGCCCCGTTCTTCTTCGCAATCTTGGAAGAAAGAACAGTCCTTCGACAGGGTCAGGACGAGCGGCTCTTATGGAAAGCGTGATGCCCAATTACCGCCGGATAATCAGCGACTCCGGCCGTTTGCGCGGCACCCATTCGCCGCGACCGGGGAAATTCTTCAGCACTTCGCCATCCCACAGCCGCACCGTGCGGCGATGGAAGCGCCACTGGCCGTCGTCGCCCTTCACCGCATGATCGTCATACCAGCCGGCAAAGCGCAGCAGATAGGGCGGCTCGCCCTCGCACTCCGTCACGAAGGCGAAGGATCGCATCGTGCAGCTACCGTCCTCCTGCGCTGTATATTGGGTTTGGGTCACATGATGCTGACGCCCCGGAAAGCCCGGCGCGTTGCGATAATGTTCGGCGATGCCGCGAATCCCTTCATGCCCTTCCCAGATGTCGGGATCATCAAACACCTCCTCCACCATGCGCGCGTCCGGCGTGAAACAGGCGACCAGCCCGTCGACATCGCCGGTATCCAGCGCCCAGCTATAGGCGGCGATCAGGTCTTGCAGCGCGATCCTGTCCTCGATCGGAAGGGAAGGCATGATAGTCACTCTCCTTTGGTCTTGGCCTGTGTTTCTATGACTTGACGCAATAATAACATTCGTTACGATTATCTGCAACAAGACGATAGATGATGCAAGCGAGAGGACGCATGGGGAAGATCATCATTTCAGGCGCTTCGGGCGCCTTCGGCCGTGCGGCGGCGGAATTGCTGCTGGAAAAGGTCGCGCCGCAGGACGCGATATTGCTCACCCGCACACCGGCGAAGCTGGCCGATCTGGCGGCACGGGGCGCCGACGTTCGCTTCGCCGATTTCGACGACCCGGCCAGCCTGCCCGCCGCGATGGCCGACGGCGAAAAGATGCTGCTGATCAGCACCGCGCGCGTCGGCACCCGCGTCGGCCAGCATCGCAACGCCATCGAGGCGGCGGCTGCGGCGGGTGTGAAGCATATCGTCTATACCTCGATCATCGCGGCCGACGCGCCCGGCAATCCCGCCATCGTCAAGAACGACCATCGCGCGACCGAGGAGATCATCGAAGCGTCCGGCGCGGCCTGGACCCATTTGCGCGACAGCCAATATGCCGAAGCGATCGCCGGGCCGATGACGATTCCCGCGCTGATGTACGGCGGCAAGCCCGACAATTGCGGCGATGGCCCGGTGGCTTTCGTCAGCCGCGACGATTGCGTCGCGACCGCCGTGGGGGTGCTGACCCAATCGGGGCATGAGAATCGCGCCTATGTGCTGACCGGCCCCGACCTTCTCACCATCCCGCAGGCGATGGCGCTGGCGAGCGAACTGGCCGGCAAGCCGATCCTGGTCGAAGCGGTCGATGACGAGGCGATGTTCGCCTATTTCGATGCGCTGGGCGCGCCACGCCATGCCTCCGACATCATCCCCGATGGCCCGATTCCCTGGTCCAGCGACGATATGGTGACATTCGGCCAGTCCATCCGCGAAGGCTATTTCGCATTGAAGACGGACTGGGTGGAAAAGATCACCGGCAGCAAGCCCAAAAGCCTGCGCGACGTGATGCTGGCGCATAAGGAAAGCTGGCCCCTGTGAAGAACAGCATTACTGTGATCGACCGCATGAAAAAGCCGCTGATTATATTGGCCAGCCTGCTGGCGCTTTCTTCCTGCACCGGTCGCGGACCGGGCGGCAGCAGCGGCGCTGGTGACAACTGGCCCTATACCGGCGGCGACGTCTGGGGCAGCCATCATTCGCGCCTGACCGATATCGACAAGGGCAATGCCGCCCGGCTCGGCCTGGCTTGGTCCTACGACCTCAACACCAACCGCGTGCAGGAAGCGACGCCGGTGGTGGTCGATGGCGTGATGTACACCAGCGGCAATCTCGGCCGCGTCTATGCGCTCGACGCCGCGACCGGCAAGCCGCTCTGGACCTTCGAGCCGGAGGTGGACATGCAGGCGAACCGGTCCGCCTGCTGTGATCAGGCCAATCGCGGCGTCGCGCTCGCCAAGGACAAGGTGATGGTCGGTGCGCTCGACGGCATGCTCTACGCGCTCGACGCGAAGAGCGGGAAGGTCGTCTGGAAGGCCGACACGGTGGTCGATCACAGCCGCGGCTATACCAGCACGGGCGCGCCTGAAGTGGCCGGCGACCTCGTCATTCTCGGCAATGCCGGCGCGGAATATGACACGCGCGGATACGTCACCGCCTATCGCATCGCCGACGGCACGCAGGCGTGGCGCTTCTACACCGTCCCGCATGATCCGGCGAAGGGGCCGCAGGAGGACAAGGCGCTCGACGTCGCGCTCAAGACCTGGGACGCCAAAAGCCGTTGGGATATCGGCGGCGGCGGCACCGTCTGGGATGCGATCAACTATGATCCCAAGTTCGGCACCGTGTATATCGGGGTCGGCAATGGCGGCCCCTATTCGATCGCAACCCGCTCGCCCAAGGGCGGCACCAACCTCTATCTCTCCTCGATCGTCGCGCTGGATGCCAAGAGCGGCGCTGTGAAGTGGCATTATCAGGAAACGCCCGGCGACAGCTGGGACTTCACCGCCACCCAGCCGATGGTGCTGACGGAGATGGAGGTGGATGGAAAGGTCCGCCCGGTCATCCTCCACTCGCCCAAGAACGGCTATCTCTTCGTGCTGGACCGCGAAACCGGCAAGCCGCTGCGCGTCAATCCTTTGGTGCGGACCAACTGGACCAAGGGGTTCGACAAAAACGGCGTGCCGCAGATGACGCCGGACCGCACCGATTTCTGGAACGGCCCGCGCCTCATCTTCCCGGCCTCGGCAGGCGCGCGCAACTGGTATCCCGCCGCCTATGATGCCGAACGCAAAAACTATTATGCCTCCGTGCTGGACATGGGGAACCTGATGTTCACCGTGCCGCCCGGCACTCCTGCGGAAGCGCGACGGCCCAAGGCGCTCAACGTCCAGACGACGCTCATCTTCACCCCGCAGTTGCAGGCCGTGTTGCCGACCCTGCCGCCCGCGATCCGGGAACAGGTGGAAAAGCTGCCCGAAATGCAGTGGGTGAAGGATAAGCCATATAGCAGCGAATTGCGCGCGATCGATCCTCTCACCGGAAAGGCGCGATGGTCGGTGCCGACCGAAGGCTGGCAGGATCGGATGGGCATGCTCTCCACCGCGTCGGGCCTGATCGTTCACGGCACCATCGGCGGCAAGCTGACCGTCCGCGACGCGGATACCGGCAAGCTGATCAAGGCAATCGACACTGGCAGTGCGATCATGGCCGCGCCCATGACCTATCGGGTGAAGGGCGTGCAATATGTCGCGGTCGCGGCTGGCTTTGGCGGCGGTGGCTGGGGCTATGTGCCGCGCTATTCGGCCGCCTATCGCAACGGCAACGCCAACCGCATACTGGTGTTCAAGCTGGACGGCGGCCCGGTGCCGCAACCCACGCCGCTGCCGCCGCTGGAACCCGCCACAGCGCCACCGGCCCAAAGGCCCGGCGTGACCCCCGCGATCATCGCAAAGGGGCAGGGGCTGTTTTTCCAGAATTGCGCCATCTGCCACAGCAACCAGTTGCGCTCCACCGCGCCGGACCTGCGCCGGATGCAGCCGGGCACGCATGAGGTCTTCAACCAGATCGTGCGCGACGGCCTGTTGCTGCCGGGCGGCATGCCGCGCTGGGACGATCTGCTCAGCGTCGAGGATGTCGATGCCATCCACGCCTGGCTGATCGCGGAGCAGGGACCGCTGCGCGAACGGGAACTGAAGTTGAAGGCCGCCGGCAAGCCGATCGACGCGCCCAGCGCCGCCATTATGTCCAATTTCTAGGAACCACCATGGAAGACACCGATATCATCGTCGTGGGTGGCGGTTCGGCCGGGTCCGCGATGACCGGGCGGTTGGCCGACGCGGGCCTGTCCGTCACCCTGATCGAGGCGGGCGGGACCGACCGGCATATGCGCTCGCGCATCCCGGCGCTCACCAGCGCCATCGTCCAGAACCCTGCCTATGACTGGTGCCATCAGGTGGAGCCGGACCCGTCGCTGGGCGGCCGGGCGGATATCTGGCCGGCGGGCAAGATGCTGGGTGGCGGTAGTGCGCTGAACGGCATGATGTTCATCCGTGGCCATCGCTGGGACTATGATGAATGGGCGCGGCAGGGTGCGGCGGGCTGGGACTATGATTCAGTCCTGCCCTATTTCCGGCGCATGGAAGATAATGAGCGCGGCGCCGACCAGTGGCGCGGCACTGGCGGCCCGGTCGCCGTTTCCGAAGGCCGCGCCCGCTATCCGATCACCGACCAGTGGATCGCGGCGGCGCAGGCGGCGGGCATCCCGCGTTCGACGGACCTGAATGGCGAACATGCCGAGGGCGTCGATTATGTGCAGGTGTCGCAGCGACGCGGCGAGCGTTGTTCGGCGGCGCGTGGCTATCTTCACGAGCGGCGCGGCGGGAAGGCGCCCGCTATATTGTTGGAAGCGCAGTTATTGCGGCTTCTGATCGAGGACGGGCGCGCCGTCGGCATCGTCTATTGGCAGGACGGCGTCGAAAAGACGCTGCGCGCACGCCATGGCGTGGTGTTGAGCGCCGGGTCGATGAATACGCCGCGCCTGCTGATGCTGTCGGGCATCGGTCCGGCCGATCATCTGCGCGCCCATGGCATCGCCGTCGTGCGCGACCTGCCCGGCGTGGGGGCCAATCTTCAGGATCATGTCGGCACCCATGTGGTGAACGAAGTCGATGTGCGGACGCTCAACAGCGATGCGCAGGGGCTAAGCGGGGCTTGGCAAGTCTTGCGCTATGCCCTCGCCCGGCGCGGCGCACTGACCACCGCGATCGGCCATGCCCAGGCCTTCGTGAAGAGCAGGCCGGATCTGCCCGCACCCAATCTCCAGATCAGCTTCGCCGCCTTCGCCTTCGACTTCGATGAGCAGGGGCGGCTGATGCTGCGCAAGACGCCGTCCGTCTCCACCTTGGTTGGGCTCATGCGGCCCAGCCATCGCGGGCGGATCAGCCTGCGGTCCGCCGACCCATTCGCGCCGCCGAAAATCGAGCATCGGCAATTGGGCAGCGACGATGATATCGACCAGATCGTCGAGGGTATCGGCATCGCTCGCGCTATCCTGAATGAGACAGCGATTGCGACACATATAAAGGCCGAGTTGCGCCCCGGCGCGGCGCTGACCGATCCGGAGCAATTGCGCGGATATGTCCGCATGGCGTCGATCCCGCTCTATCATCCGGTCGGTACCGCGAAGATCGGCCGGGCGGACGATCCGCAGGCGGTGGTGGACGCCGATCTCGCCGTCATCGGCGTGGATGGCTTGTGGGTGGCGGACGCGTCCGTCATGCCGACCCTGCCGGCGGGCAACACCAACGCGACCGCGATCATGATCGGGGACAAGGGCGCGGATCATGTGCTGAAAAAGCTGCGTCGCAACTGAGGCGCTGGCGGCAGGCGGGCGGCTTTGCCACAAGGCGGTCATGAAACTGAGTCGTGACGCCATCGTCGATGAAGCGATCGCCCTGTTGCAGGAAGAGGGGCTGGAGGCGGTGTCGCTGCGCAATGTGGCGGCCCGTCTGGACGCGAAGGCGCCCTCGCTCGCGCGCCATGTCGGCGACAAGCAGAGCCTGCTGGCGCTGATGTCGAACCGCCTGTTCATGGGGGCGCTGGATGACGTCGCCTCTGGTGGACCATGGACGGACTGGATGGTGCGCTTTGGTCAATCGCTCTGGCGCAAGCAACGCGTGACCCGCGACGCGGCGCTGCTGATCGCCGCTGCGCCGGCCCATATCGGCTCCATGGAGGCGATAGCCGATCGTCTGAGCGCACAGATCGGCGCGGTGGGCCTACCGCCCGCGCGCGGCATGATGATCCAGTCGGCGGTGCAGGCTCTGGTAACGGGGTGGACCGGTTTTGCCACTGGCCCGCAGGGCGGCGATATCGCTCGACTGGTGGAGATCGACGCCGCCGTGGATGCCAGCCTGATCGCGCTGGTCCAGGGTTTTGCCGCATCGAGCGACGATCTGTGATGCTTGGAAAAGGGCTGATCATCGGCGCCCCTGCGTCGGGCGCCGGCAAGACGATGGTGACGATCGGCCTGCAACGGGCCTTTGCCGATCGCGGCCTCGCCGTGCACGGCGCCAAATGCGGGCCGGACTATATCGATCCGGCCTTTCACGCGGCCGCGACCGGGCGGCCCTCGATCAATCTGGACGGGTTCGCCATGGCGCCGGCCATGCTGCGCGGGCTGGCCGCACATGTCGCATCCACTGTCCAACTCGTTGTCGCAGAAGGGGCGATGGGCCTTTATGACGGCGCACGGGCGGAAGGTCGGTCAGGCGCCTCCGCCGATGTCGCGCACCTGCTGGACTGGCCGATGCTGCTGGTCGTCGATGCCCGCGCCGCAGCGCAGACGGTGGCAGCGGTGGCGCATGGCTGCGCGACCTTTCCGGGCGCGCCCGCCATTGCCGGCGTGATCGCCAACCGGGTGGCCAGCCCCCGCCATCGCCGCATGATAGAGGATGGCTTTGCCCGCATCGGCCTGCCCCTGCTGGGCGCGATTTCAACCGATGAGGGGCTGGCCATGCCGTCGCGCCATCTGGGTCTGGTGCAGGCGGGCGAAACGGATGAACTGGAAGCGGGGATCGCGGCGATCGCGCAGCGCGTAGCGGCGCAATGCGATCTGGATGCGATCCATGCCGCGGCCGGAGCGACGGCGGATTTTCCGGCACTCAATCCGGGCATCCATCCGCCGGGGCAACGGATCGCCATCGCCCGCGATGCGGCTTTCAGCTTCTTCTACCCCCATATGGCGCATTGGTGGCGATCGGCCGGGGCGGAGCTGCACTTCTTCTCTCCGCTGGCGGACGAAGCGCCGCCGGCCGATTGCGATGCCTGCTGGCTGCCGGGCGGCTATCCCGAACTCCATGCCGGGCGGATCGCGGCCAATCACCATTTCCTGACGGGCCTTCGCACCTTCGCGCAAAATCGACCGGTTCATGGCGAGTGCGGCGGTTACATGGTGCTGGGCCGCACGCTGGAAGATGGGGATGGCGCGGTGCATGCCATGGCGGGCCTGCTGCCGATGGACAGTAGTTTCGCACAGCGGCGCAGGACATTGGGCTATCGCCGAGCCCGGTTGCGCCAGAATAGCAGCTTCGCTCCTGCCGGACAGCCATTGCTGGGCCATGAATTTCATTATGCGACGATCACCGCCAGCGAAGGCGAAGCGCTGGCCGACATGGCCGATGCGGAGGGACAACCACTTGCGCCCGCCGGCCATCGGGCGGGCCATGTGACGGGCGGCTTCTTCCACTTGATCGCCTGATCCAACTCCATTACGGCGGCCCTTGCGTCAGGTTCCCCGCAAGGGGATCAAAAGGGAACGGGGTTCAAGACCCCGGCTGCCCCTGCAACTGTGAGCGGCGAGCCATCGAGGCACAGGCCATTGGGATCATGATCCCGAGAAGGCGCTTCGAAACGGCATGGACCCGCAAGCCAGGAGACCTGCCTGTCGCGGTCGTTCTTCGTCCGGACAGGGTGTGCCGGTCGAACGAGGATATCCTCGCGCAACGACAAGCTGACCGTGCGGATTCGCGCGGCGGTGAAGTCGTGCGCATTGGCGTTCGGCATCGCTGTCGCGCCGCGCCCGCCCGGTCCTGTCAAAGACTGGGGGATTATCATGCACTGGATTTCAAAAAGCGGACTTTTCATTCTGGCGGGCCTGTCCATCCCCGGCTTCTCGACGCCGGCCATGGCCGAGGATGCGAGCGAGGTGATCGTCACGGCGCTGCGCCAGCCGCAGGCGATCGAGCAGGTGGCCTCGAGCATCACCGTGCTCGACAAGGCGGCGATCGACGCCGCGCAGGCTCTCACCGTATCGGACCTGCTGATCCGCACGCCCGGCATCAGCTTCACCCGCAATGGCGGCTATGGCACGGCGACGTCGATCCGTATCCGCGGTGCGGAGGCCGATCAGACCGTGCTGGTGATCGATGGCGTCAAGCTGGCCGATCCGTCCTCGACCGGCGGCGGCTATAATTTCGCGACGCTGATGACCGGCGATATCGACCGGATCGAGATTTTGCGCGGGCCGCAGTCGATTCTGTGGGGCAGCCAGGCGATCGGCGGCGTCGTCAATGTCGTGACGGCGCGCGCGCAGCGGCCGATCGAAGGCAGCTTCGATATCGATGCGGGATCGCGCGACACCGTCAGCGCCCGCGCCGCGCTGGGCGGTCGGCAGGGGGCGCTCGATTGGCAGGTCGCAGGCAGCCGCTTTACGACGCAGGGGATTTCCGCGATCAGCCCGCGCTATGGCGCCAAGGAGAAGGACGGCTATAGCAACAGCACGCTCAATGGCCGGCTGGGCGTTGCACTGGCGCCGGGTGTGTCGGTCGATATGCGGGGCTATTATGCCAAGGGCCGTACCGATATCGACAGCGCCGGGACCGTGCCCGACAGTCCGGAATATTCGCAGACCGAGGAGTGGATCGGCTATGCGGGCCTGAATGCCGACCTGTTCGGCGGGGCACTGCACAACCGTCTGTCCTTCAGCCGTAGCGAAACGATACGCGACAATATCAATCCGTCGCGCAAGCAGCGCCCGCTCAGCTTCGCGGCCAAGGGCGAAACCAACCGCTACGAATATCAGGGCGTGCTGACGATCGGGCAGGGATGGACGGCGACTTTCGGCGCGGAACGCGAAGAGCAGCGGATGCGCACCGCATCGCCCCCCAACAGCCTGGCCTCCTACGCGACCATCCGTGGATCGGCCGATATCGACAGCCTTTATGCGCAACTCAATGTCGAACCGCTGGCCGGGCTGACCCTTAATGGTGGGGTGCGCTACGACCATCATTCGACCTTCGGCGGCAATACCGTCTTCGGCGCAGGCGCGGCCTGGGCGCTGGCCAAGGACAGCACGATTCTGCGCGCGAGCTATGGTGAGGGGTTCAAGGCGCCGACGCTTTATCAACTCTATAGCGACTATGGGAATATGGCGCTGGTGCCGGAAAAGTCGCACGGCTGGGATGCGGGTATCGAACAGCATCTGTTCGACCATGGCTTGATCCTGTCGGCCACCTGGTTCGACCGCAGCACCGATAATCTCATCACCTATAATGGTTGCCCGACGACCAACCGGCCGCCGCTTTGCTATGCGCCCGGCACGACCATGCCGCGCTTGGGCTATTACGCCAATGTCCAGCGCAGCGAGGCGCACGGGCTGGAACTGGCCGGGGTCGCGCATGTCGGTCGATTGACGCTGGACGGCAATTATAGCTGGGTATCGGCGGAGGATCGCTCGCCCGGCCTCAACTATGGCAACCAGTTGGCGCGGCGTCCGCGTCATGCGGCCAATGGCACGCTGCGCTATGACTGGACCTTCGGCCTGAGCACGGCGGTCGCAGTCCGTTGGTCGGGTAAGGCGCTGGATGCGGCGCGGACGAGCGCGACCGTGGCGCCGTTCGTGAACGATGCCTATACGCTGGTCGACCTGCGCGCCGAAATGCCGGTGCTGGACAAGCTGACGCTGTTTGGTCGGGTCGAAAATCTGTTCGACGACTATTATGAGACGGCGCGTCGCTATGGTCAGTTGGGGCGCAGCATCCATGCCGGCCTGAGGGCACGGTTTTGATATCCTATGAACGGGAGTGCATGACTATGGATAGCCTGTCCCCTGCCACCGCCCGCCATCTGTGGGTGGGACTGATGACGGTGGCCAGCACCGTGACGACACTGGTGCTGGCCTGCGCCACGCCCTTTCCCGCGCTCGCCGCCATCGCTGCGCTGTATGTTCGGCGACAGGAAGGCATCATCCTGATGCTCGCCGCCTGGGCGGTGTCGCAGGGGGTGGGATATTGCCTGCTTGGCTATCAGATGACCGCCGAGAACGCCTTCTGGGCCGTAACCATGGCGCTGGCCGCGATCGCGGCGGTGATGTGCGCGGGTTGGGTGGCCGGTCGATCGGCTGGAGCACATCCTGCGCTCCGGCTGGCGGCCGCCTATGGCGTGGCATTCGTCGCGTTCAAGCTTGTCGTTCTGGGCGGGGCCGTGCTGCTTAATTCCGGTTGGGCGGCGTTCGCGCCGGACATATTGGCGCGGCAGTTCGTCCGCTACGCCATGATCCTGGGCGGGTTGCTGGGGTTGCAATATCTGCTCGATCGCGGCGGCTTGCTGCGCGCCGGAGTGGCCGTCTGATGCTGCGCGCGGTCGAGGATGGCCCGGCGGTGGTAGTATGCAGCAGCTGCCGTCATTCGGCGGACGCGCGGGAGGATGGAGAGGGCGTGCGCGGCGGCGCCCGGCTGGCGGAAGCGTTGCGCAGGGTCAAGGCTGGCTCGGATCGTTATGACGCGGTAGCGGTGCAGGATATGCCCTGTCTCTTCGCCTGTTCCGACCATTGCACCGTCCATCTGCGCGCGCCGGGCAAGATCGGCTATGTGCTGGGCCGCTTTACGCCGGATGAGGACGCGGCGCGCGCGATCCTGGACTATGCCGTCCATCATGCTGAAAGCGAGCATGGGCAGGTGCGTTATGCCGACTGGCCGCAGGGGGTGAAGGGGCATTTCATCGTGCGGACGCCGCCGCCGGGTTTCGTCGCGACATGAGCCTATTCCCAACCGTTGCGGCGTTCGATGCCGCCTTGGCGTCCCTACCGGCTGCCGATGCGCCTTGCCGGGCGGCGGCCGGCGCGCGACAGGCGCAACTGACCAAGCCTGCCGGATCGCTCGGCCGGCTGGAAGAGATTGCCATCTTCATGGCGGGTTGGCAGCGGCGCGCGCGTCCACGGGTCGATCGTGGGCGCGCGGTGATCTTTGCCGGTAATCACGGCGTGACCCGCTATGGGGTCAGCGCCTTTCCGCCCGAAGTGACCGCGCAGATGGTTGCCAATTTCGCGCGCGGCGGGGCGGCGATCAATGCCTTGGCGGGCGCGGCCGGGCTGGACTTGCGCGTCGTGCCGATCGCGCTGGACCAGCCGACGGCCGATTTCACGGTCGAACCGGCGATGAACGAAGCCGAATGTCTGATTGCGCTCAATATCGGCGCGGAAGCGGTCGAACCGGGACTGGACCTGCTGCTGCTCGGTGAAATGGGGATCGGCAACACGACGGCGGCGGCGGCTTTGTGCCAGCGCAGTTTCGGCGGTAACGCGACGGACTGGGTCGGCGCCGGAACGGGCGTCGGCGGTCATGGTCTGGAGGTCAAGCGAGAGGTGGTCGAGTTGGCCATCGCCTGCCATGCCCACGCGCCCGCGACGCCGTTCGAGACGTTGCGTCGGGTCGGCGGGCGAGAAATCGTGGCGATCGCCGGGGCGATGCTGGCCGCGCGCCTTCACCATGTGCCGGTGGTGCTGGACGGCTTCATCTGCGGTGCTGCGCTGGCGCCGCTGGCCGCTGCAATGCCATCCATCACCGACCATATATTGGCCGGGCATCTGTCAGCCGAAGCGGCGCACGGACGATTGCTGGAGCGACTGTGCCTGAGCCCGCTGCTCGACCTCGACATGCGATTGGGCGAAGGGAGCGGCGGCGCGGTGGCCGCAGCGGTCATCCGATCGGCACTCGCGGCGCATGACCAGATGGCGACCTTTGTCGATGCCGGCGTATCGGCCGGGTGATGACGGGCCGGCTGCTCCACCTGATGCGGCATGGCGCGCCTGTCGTCACCGGGCGGTTGCTGGGGCATAAGGACTGGCCCGCCACGGATGCGGGCATAGCGGCCTGCGTCGCACGCGCGGAATCGTTGGCGGTGTCGGCGATCATCTCTTCCGACCTGCTGCGCGCGCGGCAAGGGGCCGACGCTATCGCCATTCGGTGTGACATCCTGCCCCAGATCGATTCCCGCTGGCGTGAACTGGACTTTGGTGCCTGGGATGGGGTCCATCCGGCGACGCTGGATGCCGGTACATTGGCAGATTTCTACGCCGATCCCGATGCCTGCCCGCCGCCCGGTGGCGAACGCTGGTCTGCGCTGACGGGGCGGGTCGATGCGGCAATCGCGGCGCTGCCGGCGGAACCGGCGCTGGTCGTGACTCATGGCGGCGCGATGCGGGCGGCGCTGGCGCTTCTATGCGGTTTCGAGCAGCGCCAGCTGTGGGCGTTCGACTTGCCCTATGCCGCCTGCCTCACCCTACGTCTCTGGCCGGGCGAGCGACGCTGGGCGCAGATTGTCGGGCTGACGACATGAAGGGTTTGATCCTCTCGCTCCAATTCCTGACTCGCCTGCCAATGCCGCAAATCGTGGCCAATGCGGATGATTTTGCATGCTCCATCCGCTGGTTTCCGCTGGCAGGGATGGTTGTCGGGGCGGTCGTCGCCGGCGCGGCATGGGGCGGCGGACGGATCGACCCATGGACCGGGGCGCTGCTGGGATTACTGGCCTGGGTCTGGGTAACGGGCGCGCTGCATCTGGATGGGCTGGCGGATCTGGCCGATGCGCACGCCGCCGCCCATAAGGGGCGCGACCGGCTTTTGGCGGTGCTGGCCGATCCGCATGTCGGCGCTATGGGCGTGACGGGCGTGGCACTGCAACTCATCGCCAAGCTGATATTGCTGCACGGCCTGATCGAAGCCGGAGCGATCGGCGCCCTTGCTTTCATCCCGTTCGCGGCGCGAACCGCACCGCTCTGGTGGAGCCGTTGCTTGCCGCCGTTGCATGATGGACTGGGTACCCGCTTTCGCCTTGCCGTCCGTCCGGTCGATTTGGGCCTGTGGACGGCGGTGCTGATGCTGGCTGCGTGGTGGTGCCCGGCGTTGATGGGGACTTTGCCGCTCATCGGCCTGTGGGGCTGGTGGGTGAAGACACGCATTGGCGGCATATCAGGGGACAGCCATGGCGCAGGCATCGAACTGTTGGAAAGCGGGCTGTTGCTGGTCATGCTGATCCTATTGCGCGTCGTATGACAGGCTGGACCTTTCATGGTGGCAAGCTAGACGCGGCGCGGCGGATTTTCGGTGATGGGCAGGCGCCGTGGATGGACTTGTCGACCGGGATCAACCCAGACAGTTGGCCGGTGGAGAAAGCGCCGGCTTTCAACTGGCGGGCGTTGCCCGACGATGCGCAATTGGCGGTGCTGGAACATAATGCGGCGGCGCATTTCGGTGTGGATCCCTCGCATCTCTGTGCTGTGCCGGGCAGCGAAGCGGGGTTGCGGTTGTTGGGGGAATTGTTGCCGGGGGATCTGCTCCACGGCGCGGCCTGCTATCGCACCCATCGCGACATTCGGCCCGACAGCCGGGCTTTTGCGCCTGATCGGGATGACCCGGCCGGCAAGATATTGCTGCTCGCCAATCCCAATAATCCCGATGGTCGCCTTTTGGACCGGGAAGCGCTGGACGGGTTGTTGCACCGGCAGACGGATAGCTGCGGCTGGCTGGTGCTGGACGAGGCCTATGCCGATTACCGGCCGGAGAGCAGCCTGGCGCATCGGATCGAGGATGCGCAGCGCCTGATTATCTTTCGTTCCTTCGGCAAATTTTTCGGTCTGGCCGGGTTGCGCCTCGGCTTCGTGATCGGCCCGCGGTCCATCATCGCGCGTTTTCGCGAGAGGCTGGGAAGTTGGCCGCTCTCCACGGCCGCGCTTGTGATCGGGGCCGCCGCCTACGCCGATCGCGACTGGATCGTCACCATGCGGATACAGTTGATCGCGCAAGCGGCGGCGCTGGATGACGTGCTGCGCGCCCATGATCTAGAACCGCAAGGCGTGTGCCCGCTGTTCCGGCTGATCGAGACGGACAATGCGATGGCGCTGTTCGAGCGTCTGGCTCGACAGGCGATCCTGACCCGTCCGTTCGATGAGAATGCGCGTTGGCTGCGGATCGGCTTGCCACAAGGCGCAGACAGCCTTGCGAGACTGGACGAGGCGCTGGCCCATGGTTGAGCCGGTGGCGGTTTTGGCCCTGGCGGTCGAGGCGGTCATTGGCTGGCCCAATGCGCTGCATCGCCGGATCGGGCATCCGGTGGGGGCCTTCGCTGCCATCATCGCATGGTGTGAAAAGACATGGAACCGACCGGAAAGCGCCGAGGGGTGGCGCAGGCTTGCCGGCATCCTTTGCGTTCTGCTGCTGCTTATTCTGGCGGTCGGCGGCGGCCTTTTGCTGGAGCAGGGATTGCGGCTGGTCGCGGGACGTTGGGCCTGGATCGGCATCACTCTGATGGCCGTACCGGGCATGGCAGCGGGCAGCCTTTATCGCCATGTCCGCGCTGTCGCTGTGCCGTTGCACGACAGGCGGATCGAGGATGCACGCGCGGCCGTCAGCATGATCGTGGGGCGCGATACCGCGCGGTTGGACGAAGCGGGTGTGGCGCGGGCGGCGATCGAGAGTCTCGCCGAAAGTTTTTGCGACGGGGTGGTGGCGCCGCTGTTCTGGTTGATGCTGGGCGGGTTGCCGGGCCTTTGGGCCTATAAGGCGATCAATACCGCCGACAGCCTGATCGGCCATCGCGAGCCGCGCTGGCGTGCCTTCGGATGGGCGGCGGCGCGGCTGGACGACCTGCTCAACCTTATTCCCGCGCGGTTGTCGGGCTTGCTGCTCTGTGTGGCTGGTGGCGGCGGATGGGGCACTATGCTGCGCGATGCCGGGCGTCATGCCTCGCCCAATGCGGGGTGGCCGGAGGCGGCGATGGCTGGCGCGCTGCATTTTTCTCTGGCCGGGCCGATCGCCTATGATGGCGTGGCGCAGGACAAAGCGTGGATTGGGTCGGGACGGAGCGACCTGAGCGCGGATGATATCGACGCGGCTTTGCGCGTTTATCTGCGGGCCTGCCTGCTGCTGGGGCTGATCGCCGGACTATTTGCATGGAGACTGTCATGAGCCTGTTGTTCGTGTTGGGTGGCGCACGGTCGGGCAAGAGCCGCTACGCCCTGAAACGCGCCGAAGCCCTGCCGGGCGAGTTGCTGTTCGTTGCCACCGCGCAGGCGCTGGACCACGAGATGGACAGCCGAATTGCGCGGCATCGCGAGGAGCGCGGTCCGCGCTGGCGCACAATCGAGGAGCCGGTCGATCTGGCGGCAGTGGTGCGGGCGGAGGTGCGGGCGGATCGCGTGTTGCTGATCGACTGCCTGACATTATGGGCGTCCAACCTGATGTTCGCGGATCGGGATATCGATACTGCGACCGGGGCGTTGGTCGCGGCGCTGGGTGAAGCGCAAGGGCCGGTGATCCTGGTTGCGAACGAAGTCGGACTGGGCATCGTGCCCGACAATGCGCTGGCGCGCCGCTTTCGCGATGTCGCAGGCATCGTCAATCAGGCCGTGGCCGCTTGCGTGGATGAAGCCGTGTTCATGGCAGCGGGCTTGCCGATGCGCCTGAAATAGCGGCGCACCCTCCACTCTCCTCTTGCAACAACCATAACGATTGTTACTATGAGTCGAGATAAGAGAGGAGCTTCAAGGCCATGCCAGCCTATCCCCAGACCATCCATTTCGTCGGGCTGAACACGCCCGTCGGTATCGAATGGTCCGCCCGCAATCTGGATGTGATCGGCACGATCCCGGCCGAAATTGACGGGGCCTTCTTTCGCGCCGTGCCCGATCCGGCGCATCCGCCGATGTTCGATGACGATATCATCCTGTCGGGCGACGGCATGGTCGCGAAATTCGCCATCCATGACGGGACGGTCGATTATGCGATCCGCTATGTCGAAACGGAGCGCTACGCGCTGGAGAAGGGCGCGCGGCGCGCGCTGTTCGGCCAGTATCGCAACCCTTTCACCGATGACCCTGCCGTGGCTGGCCGGGATCGTACCGTCGCCAACACCACGCCGGTCTGGCATGGCGGGCGGCTGTTCATGACCAAGGAAGATGGCCTGGGTTACGAGGTCGATCCCGATACGCTGGAGACGATCGGCCGCTGGGATTATCATGGCGCCTTCACGTCGCAGACCTTTACCGCGCATCCGCGCGTCGATCCGCAAACCGGGGAAATGTTCTTCTTCGGCTATGAAGCGGATGGGGTGTGCTCGACGAAGATCGCCTATGCCATCGCCGATCGGGACGGCCATCTGATCAGCGAACAATGGTTCGATCAGCCCTATTGTTCGACCATCCATGATTTCGCGATCACGGAACACTACGCCATCTTCCCCATTTTTCCCACGACGGCCGATCTCGACCGGCTGAAAGCGGGCGGCGCGCATTGGGCGCATCAGCAGGATCTGGAGAGCTGGGTCGGCATCATGCCGCGTTATGGCAAGGTGGAGGAGATGCGCTGGTTCAAGGGGCGGCCGGGTATATCCGCCTTCCATCTGGTCAACGCCTTTGAAGAGGGTGGGCTTATCCATCTCGACCTCTGCCTGTCGGACACCAATGCCTTTGGTTTCATGCGCGAAGCCGGTGGCGTGCAGCGCGACCAGCGCGATATCCAAGGCGGCCTCACCCGCTGGACCTTCGATCTGGCGAAGCCCGGGGATGGCTATGAGGAACGGGTCGTCGGCCCGCCGGGCGATATGCCGCGATTGCGCGATGCCGATCAGGGGCGGCCCTATCGTTCGGCCTGGTATCTGTCGATGAACCCGCAGGGCGGGCCGCCGCTGCCCGGTGGGCCGGTGGGCTTCGCTTTCAACGCCCTGTTGCAGATCGAGCCGGGCAACGGCCGTATCGACATGATGGGGTTGGAGTTCGGCATGGCGATCAGCGAACCGGTGCATGTGCCCGCCGTGCAGGCGGATCAGGACGGCTGGTTGCTGATGGTGGTGGACCGGCAGGCTGCGGAATCGTTTCAGTCGGAACTGTGGGTCGTGGATGCAGGCGCGATCGGTGCCGGTCCGGTCGCCCGCGTGCCGATGCCATTGCCGATGCGGGCGCAGGTACATGGCGCCTGGGTATCTGCGGCGCAATTGGCACGAGGCAAGGCACGTCAGCCCGCTTGACAAAATACTAACGATCGTTATTGATTGACGGGAGAGGGGCGGGCCTAAAGTCCGTTCTCTCCAACAAGGACTGCAAAGCAGAACCGGCCATCGGCACCGGCGAGAGGATGACAGGACAAGGCAGGCGCATCGGCGCCGCCCCCGACCGGAACCCGACCAAGCGGGTTCGGTGTCGCCCCTCCCATGCCTGCGGCCGACCAGAAGAGGGAGGAAGAGATCATGTCCAACGGGAAGTGCGCATTTCGGGGCCATGTGGCGATGCTGGCGCTGGTTAGTGCGATGACGGGCGCGATGATGGCCGTGCCGGCGCTGGCGCAAGAGGCCCCGGCATCCGGGCCAGCGCCCGAACAGCAGGCGGCGGATCAGGCCAATAGCGCCGATATCATCGTCACTGCCCAGTTCCGCGCACAAAATCTCCAGGACACGCCGATCGCGATCACCGCCGTATCGGCCGATACGCTAGCGGCGCGCAGCCAGACCAGCGTGACCGATCTGGGCCAGTTCGCGCCCAACGTCGCATTGGCGCCGGCGACGAGCATTCAGGGCAATGCCGTAGCCGCCTTCATCCGCGGTGTCGGCCAGTTGGACGCCAGCTTCGCGTTGGAGCCGGGCGTCGGCATCTATATCGACGATATTTATTATGGCACGACCTTTGGCGCGGTGATGGACCTGACCGATCTGGAGCGGGTCGAGGTGCTGCGCGGGCCGCAGGGGACGCTGGCCGGCAAGAATAGTGTGGGCGGCGCGGTGAAGCTGTTCAGCAAGAAGCCCGATTCCACGCCGGGCGGCTTTGTCGAAGCGACCTATGGCCGGTTCGACCGGCTGGAACTGCGCGGCAGCGCCAATATTCCGCTGACCAACGATCTGTTCCTGCGCGTGTCGGGCGTGTCGAAAAATGTCGACGGCTATATGAAGCTGCTCGATTATGGCTGCGTCAACCCGACGTCGGGTATCCCGGCCAGCAGCGGCAACAAGAATTGCCAGACCGGCACCGAAGGCGGGATCGACGTGATGGGGCTGCGCGCCGCCCTGCGCTACGCCCCGGCCGGATCGCCGCTGGAAATCAACATCGTCGCCGATGTGTCCAAGGACAAGAGCGAGGTGGTCGCGACCAAATTGCTCTATGCCAATAATCCGTTGGTGCGCAGCTATGTCCCGGGTGACGCGACGGCGGGCATCCCGTTCGACGGCCGTTTCCTGACGGGATCGAAGAGCTACACCTCCTATGCGACCTATGGCACGGGCGGCAATTATACGACCGTGTTCGGCATTCCGACCCAGATCGCACCGGGCGGCTTTACCGCCAGCCCGACCAGCACAGTCAAGGCCTGGGGCGTGTCGGGCACGATCGACTATGATTTGTCCGATGCGCTGAAATTGAAGTCGATCACCGGCTATCGTAGCGCGAACGGTACCAGCGCGATCGACGTGGATGGATCGCCGCTTGCCATATTGTTGCAGGAATTCACCTATGGCCATGAGCAGTTCACGCAGGAACTGCGCCTGAGCGCCAATTTCAATGACAAGGTCGACCTGACCGTCGGTGGCTTCTATTACAAGGCTACGGATACGATCAAAGGGCGCAGCCAGATCCCGACCCTCTTGTTCGATTTTCTGTCGGACGACGTGATCAAGAATCGCAGCATATCGGCCTTCGCCCATGGCGAATTCCATGTCACTGATGCGTTCAACATCATCGGCGGCCTGCGCTATACCGACGACAAGAAGACCTATCGCTATTCCCGGCGCAATGTGGATGGGACATTGCCGAGCGGGGCCTTCTTCACCCCCAATTTCCTGCTGGTTGGGCTGGACGGTTTGACCGGCACATTCAGCGGCAATCGGTTGGATTACCGCATCGGCGTCAATTATCGCTGGTCGGACGAACTGATGACCTATGCGCAGCTGTCGACCGGCTTCAAGGGCGGTGGCATCAACCCGCGCCCGTCTGCGCCGGATCAGGTGCAGAGCTTTGGCCCGGAAAAGCTGACCACCTATGAGGCCGGCTTCAAGGCTGATTTGTTCAGCCGGATGCTGCGCCTGAATGGCGCGGTCTTCCTCAACAAATATAATGATATGCAGCTGGTCCGCTACCAATGTCCGGAAAGCGTCGTCCTGTCCTGTTCGGTGCCGTCCAATGCGGGCGATGCCGAGGTGTTCGGGTGGGAGCTGGAAGCGCAATTGCGGCCGACAGAGGGCCTGTCGTTCGATGCGTCGGTCGGCTATCTCGACTTCGATTATAAAAAGATCACCAATCCCGCGACGCTGGTGACGAAGGATATGATCGCGCCCTTCATCAGCAAATGGCAGCTGTCGGCTGGCGTACAATATGAAGCGGACCTTGGCGGCAACGGCACGCTGACGCCGCGGATCGACTGGTCCTGGCGCTCCAACTTCTATTATAATTCGGTCAACAACCCCTATAATCTGATCGACGCGCCCAGCCTGGTGAATGCGCGGCTGACCTATCAGGCGCCGGACAAGGATTGGTCGCTCAGCGCCGGCGTCACCAACGTCTTCGACAAATTCTACTATAATGGCGTGGCGGAAAATGTCGGAACCTTCGGCGTCGTGACCGGCACCGTCGGCCGCCCGCGCGAATGGACGATCACGGCCAAGAAGAGCTTCTGATTTCCTGTAGGGAAGGGGAGGAAGGCTCGTCCGCCATAAGCGGGCGAGCCTTTTTCATTATGCCGCTTCCGCTTCGCCTGCTTCGGCGCGGGCAAGGCGTTCGACCAGCCGGTTGAACAGGGTGACGCCGCGATCATGGACGGTGGGCATGATGCGCGGTGATGGCGTCCGGTCGATCACGCGCTGCTGCGCCTCGATCATGACCTTGTCTTCGGCAAAGGCGCGGTCGGCGAGGGTCATCAGCATGTCGCGTATGGCCTCGTCGCCATGGTCGCGATGCGGCCCCCAGGAGAAGAAATAGCGCGCCGTCCGGTCGCCGGTCGGGGTCACTGCCTGGCTAGTGAAGGTGACGGCGCCGATCGCCTCGGCATAGTCGGGCTGTGCGAAGCCGCACCGTTCGGCCGTTCCGGCGACGAAGCTGCCGCTCCACATCAGCAGTATGCCGGGCAGCAGGAAATCATAGGTTTGCCAGCTGTCGATCAGGGCGTCGCTCTTGCGTCGGCCGGGGCCGTGGGTGCCCACGACCCAGCGCTCGAACCGTACGCCGCGCTCCAGCGGCGTGAGGCGCGGGCGTTCGTCCGCAAATTCGGGACCGGCACCGAAACTCTCTGCATGGACATAGCTCAGATGGCTGAAGTCGAGCAGATTGTCGTTGATCAGCCGCGCTTCTGCCGCATAGTCGAGGAAGCCGCGGCCGAGAATATAGTCGGGATTGTCGAAGCCGACCGCTGGCGGAATCAGCGCCGGGTCGGCCCGGGCCGGATCGCCCATCCAGATCCAGACCCAGCTATGGCGCAGTTCGACCGGATAGCTGCGCAGACGCGCTTGCGGCGGGATCATGTCCTGCCCCGGTATCTGGACCACCGCGCCGTCCGCGTCGAACAGCAGGCCATGATACATGCAGCGCAGCCTTGCCCCTTCGCATCGGCCAAGAGACAAGGGTGCCAGCCGATGGAGGCAGCGATCCTCGAACGCGACCAGCCGGTCTTCTGCCGACCAAAGCACGATGGGTTCATTCAGGATGGATATGGCCATGGGCCTGTCCGGTTCCAGATCCTGCGCCCAGGCGGCGACATACCATGCATTGCGCACATAGGTCATTTCGGCTCTCCCTCGTTTATTGAACAATGTTCAATGAACGTTGTTCAATTGTCAAGCGAGCGGGCTTGCGGCAAGAGGGTAGGGTGAAGATCAGACAGGAAGAGATTGTCGAGGCGGCGCTGACGCTGGCCGACGAACAGGGGCTGGGCGCGCTCAATATGCGTGCGATCGCGGCGCGTCTGGGCGTGCAGGCGTCGGCGCTCTACTGGCATGTGCCGTCCAAGACCGCGCTGATGCGGGCGATGGCGCAAAGCTTCCATGCGCGCGCGCTGGCGGTGGCGGGCGCGGGGGCGGCGAAGGATTGGCGCCGCTGGCTGATTGATTATGGCGTAGCGCTGCGGCGCGCATTGCTTAGTCATCAGGGGTCGGCGCTGCTCTGCGCGACGGCGCGGCCAGCGCCCGATACGGCGGCGGCTGCGGGCGATCTGTTGGCCGCGCCACTGGTGGCGCAGGGGCTGTCACGCGCGCATGCGCTCAGTTGCCTCGCGTCGATCAATGCGCTGGCGCTGGGCTGGGCGGTGTATGAACAGAGCGAGGCGATGCACGATCATCTTGCCGAGATGATCGGTTTCGACGAGAGTTTCGCGTTGGGACTGGAGGCGATGGTGTCGGGCTTTCACGTCGATTGACCCGTTGCAATAATAATAACGTTCGTTATGGTGTTGAGGTGATTCAAGCCAGTCGCATGCCCAGCAAGGGCGCGGCGGCGACATGCAGAAGAGGATAGACCATGACCCCCGACGCCGTTCGCATCGCCCATCCCGACAAGCTGTTCATCGGCGGCGCCTGGGTCGCATCGACCGGCGACGGCGTGATCGAGATCGTGTCGCCCAATAGCGAAGAGGTCGTCGCCCGCGTCGCCGACGGGACGGAAGCGGACATGGACCGCGCCGTCACCGCCGCGCGCAAGGCGTTCGATGAAGGGCCGTGGTCGACCATGGCGCCGGCCGAGCGCGGAGCGATCGTCCGGCGGATGGGTGCGGAACTGGAAAAGCGCGCGCCCGAACTAGCGGCCGCCTGGACCGCGCAGGTCGGCGGCCTCGCCAGTTTCGCGCCTGTCATGACCGGGGGAGCGACCGCGACGCTTATGGCCATCGTCGGCTATGCCGACAACTATCCCTTTGTGGAACGGCGGCCATCGCACATGGTCGATACCGCGATCGTGGTGCAGGAGCCTGCCGGCGTGGTCGCGGCGATCGCGCCCTGGAACGCGCCGTATGGCATCATGTCGGCCAAGGTCGCTTATGCGCTGGTCGCAGGCTGCACCGTCATCATGAAGCCCTCGCCGGAAACGCCGCTGGAAGCCTATATCATGGCGGAAGCGGCGGCGGCGGCGGGCGTGCCTGCGGGCGTTGTCAATCTGGTTGCGGCCGGGCGCGATGCGTCGGATCATCTGGTGCGCAATCCTGGCATCGACAAAGTGACGTTCACCGGATCGACGCTGGCCGGCAAGCGGATCGGCGAGGTCTGCGCCGGTCGCGTGGCGCGCTGCACGCTGGAACTGGGCGGTAAGTCTGCGGCGATCGTGCGCGACGATTTCCCGATCGAGGTCGCCGCCGCGATCCTGGGCAACACCATCACCATCATGAGCGGGCAGGTTTGTGCGATGCTGAGCCGCGCGATCGTGCCGCGTCATCGGCATGACGAACTGGCCGAGGCCATCGCCAGGGTGATGCAGGGCATCCGCATCGGCCATAGCGACGCAGCCGACACGCAACTCGGCCCGGTAGCGATGAAGCGCCAGCTGGAACGGGTAGAGGAGTATATCGGCCTGGGGCGCGAAAGTGCCGACCTCGTGACCGGCGGCAGTCGGCCTGCGCATATGAACAAGGGCTATTTCATCGAGCCGACCCTGTTCGCCAATGTCGATAACAACAGCCGCATCGCGCAGGAGGAGATTTTCGGCCCGGTGCTCTGCCTGATTCCGGCCGAGGATGAGGAAGACGCGATCCGCATCGCCAATGACAGCGCCTTTGGCCTTAACGGATCGGTGCTGACCAACGATGCCGATGCCGCCTACCGCATCGGCCGGCGCATCCGCGCGGGTGGCTTCGGCCAGAATGGCATGAAACTGGAATTCGGTCTGCCCTTTGGCGGGTTCAAGCAGTCTGGTATCGGTCGAGAAGGCGGGGTCGAGGGGCTGCATCCCTATCTGGAAACGAAAACGATCCTGCTCGACGCGGCGCCTGCGGGCTTCTGACGTTGATCGCTCTGGACGCGCAGGGGCGTGGCGCCGGCGGGGCGTTCACCGTTGCCAGGATCATTTTCGGCGGCTGGTTCCTCTTTTCCGGGGTGGAATATTTCACCCCCTTCGATCTCCAGCCACTGGGTAACACGCCGCTGGCGCAGGAATTCACGCTGGCGCTGATCCATTCGGGTCTGTTCGCCTGGATCAAGGTTATGGAGGTGATCGCGGCGCTGCTGATTCTCTCGAACCGGGCAGTGCTTCCGGCGGCACTCGCCTGCGTGCCGCTCAATATCGTTATCGGCTACTGGAATTTCGTTCTGGACCCTGGCCTGGTCGAATACGCGTTCGGAATTGTGACATTGCTGCTCAACGCGATTCTGCTGTGGCCCTGGCGGCAGGATCTGATCGGACTGCTGCGTTGGTGAGGTGCGGTGAACATCTGCTCCCATGGGGTGAGAGGGCGTGTTCGGATGCATATGAAATAAAAATGCAAAAACGTTATTGACCGAATCATCAGGTCCACTTAGAGGGCTTTTCACCGGACGGGGCGCTGCCATCAGGGAGCGCTCGGAACGGTCGCCAACATAGACGGACGACAGTCCTCCGAAACGCAAGGATCGGGGTGGCATAGTTGTCCG
>NZ_VYQA01000015.1:0-131551 GCF_008710165.1 Sphingobium limneticum
GCCGCCAGCGTTCGTTCTGAGCCAGGATCAAACTCTCAAGTTTGATGTCCGATACGTGCCAGCCGGAATAGGGCCAACACATACCGCTCATTTTCAGGAGCCATTCCTGCACAATATATTCTAGTGGAATATACTGAGACATATGAACGATCCACCAGGCAAATGCCCGACAGACCCCTATAAGGAACGGCCTAATTTAACCGATCACATGACGCCTGAAAGCCGCCACAGACCGGAGCCGCCGCCCACATGTCCCTTCATCTAACCGACAATGTCAAAGAACCACCGACAAGTTTTGGCGGACAACCGTCCAACCCCTTCCTTGCGTCTGGGGGAACAGTGTCCGTCTATGTTGGCGACCGTCAAGTCCAGCGCCGCAGTGGCGTCGTCCCGTCCGGTGAAAAGCCCTCTAGGTGGGTCAGCCCGAACCGTCAAACCCTTTTTGCATTTTTGTTTCACATTTTTTTGGAGGTTAGCCGATAAAGCCTAATCCACGGCGCTATAGGGACAGGAATGGTAACCCAATGACATTGCAGGATGCCGACGCGAATGACGCGGGTTTCGGCGCACGCATCAGGAGTGCCATCTTCTGGCGATCGGGCAGCCAGATCTTGTCGCAGATGATGAGCTGGGTCGTGACGCTGGCCGTCATCCGGCTGCTCGACCCCAAGGATTATGGCCTGTTCGCCATGACCCAGGTGATATTGAATTTCGCCACCTTCCTGAACGGCTATGGGCTGGTGAGCGCGCTCGTGCAGTCGGACAAGGTCGAGCCGCACCGGTTGCGGCAGGCCTTTACCATCATGCTGTTGCTCAATGGCGCGCTGGCCCTGCTGCAACTGGCGATCGCGCCGCTGGCCGCCGATTATTATGCGCAGCCGATGGTCGCCGACCTGCTGCGGGTGCAGGCCCTGCTCTACCTATCCACGCCCTTCATTTCCGTGCCCGAGGCGATCATGGGCCGGGCGCTGGATTTCAAGCGGCCGGCTCTGGTCAACCTGATCGCGGCGATCGCGTCCGCCGCGATGGCGCTGACCGGCGCGCTGTCGGGATGGGGCGTGTGGACTTTGGTGTGGGCGCCGATCGCGGGTTTCTGGGTCAAGGCGGTGGGCTATGTCATCGCCACCGGCTTCAAGCCCGTCCCCAGTTTCGATTTTCGCGGCACCGGCGCAATGGTCGCCTATGGCGCGTCGCTGCTGGGCGGCCAGCTGTTCTGGATCGTGCAGAGCCAGGCCGATATCTTCATCGGCGGTCGGGTGCTGGAGCCGCATCAGCTGGGCCTCTATGCCGAAGCGCTGTTCCTGACCCAGATTTTCGTCAGCAAATTCGTGCCGCCGCTCAACGACGTCGCCTTCCCCGCCTATGCGCGGATGCAGAAGGATGTGAGCCGGGTAGCCTGGTCCTTCTGCAAGGCGGTAAAGCTGCTGCTGCTGCTGACCTGTCCCATTTACCTGGGCATGGCGGTGACGGCGGAGCCGCTGGTCGAGACTTTGTTCGGGCAGAAATGGCTGGAAATGGCGCCCTTCGTCGCGATCCTGGCGCTGGCCATGCCCTTCATGACTTTACAGGTGATGTTCGCGCCGGTCAGCAATGCGCTGGGCCGGCCCGGCACCACCGCGCGGGTCGCGGCGGTCGGTGCGGTGCTGATGCCGGTCGCTTTCCTGATCGGCATCCAGTTCGGCGCGATCGGGCTGGCCTGGGCCTGGCTGGCGGCTTTCCCCGTGCTGACAGGCGTGACCGCATGGCTGGCCGGCGGGCCGATGGGATTGCGATTCGCCGATCTGATTCGCGCCGCGGCGCCGGGCTTGGGATGTGCCGTGCTGATGGCCGGCGTGGTGATGATCGTCGATCGCCTGTTGCCGCCGCTGGCTGCGCCAGCGCGGCTTGGCATATTGGTGCCGGCGGGCGGACTGGCCTTCCTCGCCGCGCTGATGCTGTGCGCACGAGGGACGGTGAGGGAGTTGGTGGCATTGGTGGTTCGCCGGGCGCCGCCGGTGCAGGCGCCCGCGTAAAGCGAGCGCCCTGCCGTCTTCCTCACGCCGTCTGAATATAGTCGCGCAGCGAGGCGGCTTCCGATTCGATGCTGTCGATGCGATATTTGACGAGGTCGCCGATCGAAATCATGCCCACCAGCGCGCCGTCGACCACCACAGGCAGATGGCGGATGCGCCGCTTGGTCATCAGCGACAGGCCGTGGATGACGGGCGTATCGTCGGCGATGGTGATGGCGGGCGTGGTCATCACTTCCCCCACGCTGTGGTCCAGCGCCGCCGGTCCGTCCTTCGCGACGCGATAGACGAGGTCGCGTTCGGAGAAGATGCCGACCACCTGGCCATTGTCGACCACCGGAACGCAGCCGATTCGTCGGTCCGCGAGCAGTTGCACGACGGATTGCACGCTATCGTCCGGATGCACGCTGATGACGTCGTTCTTGCCCTGCAAAATCGCTGCGATGGTCATGACCACTCTCCATTGTCTGAGACATTTCCCATGGACGCTTGATGATCCCACTTTCGACGCGCAAAATAAAGGGATGACGCGCAAACAGGCCCTGGACGATCCACTTATTGCCGCGACCGCCTGGGCGCGGTTCCGGCGCATCATGGCGTGGATGGCGTTGGGGGGCGCATTGTGCGTCGGGATCGCGCTGTTCTTCCTGCATCAGCGGTCGGGCGAACTGCCAATACATATGGTGATCGCGACGATTTTGGGCGTATGGCTGACCTTCATGCTGGGCACCGGATTGATGGCGCTGTCCTTTCTGTCCAGCGGGACCGGGCATGACGAACAGGTGATGGACAGGGCGAAGGACGAGGTGCCGCTTGACGATTGAGACAGAAACCGGCGCGGATCGGGGCGAGGTGGTGTTGCGGCTGGTCCCGCATCTGACCGACATCAACGCCAATGGCCATATTTTCGGCGGCTGGGTACTCAGCCAGATGGACATTGCCGGCGGCATCGTCGCGGCGCGGATCGCGCAGGGCGCCGTGGCCACCGTGGCGATCGAGAGCATGACGTTCATCACGCCGATCCTGCTGGGCGATGTCGTGTCCGTCTATGCGACCGAAGAGCGGCGCGGACGCACGTCGGTTGCGATCCGCATCGACGTGGTGGCGACGCGCGGCATCGGGATGGAGGAAGTGGTGCTGACCAGCGGCGTCTATACGTTCGTCGCGCTGGACGCGCAGCATCGGCCGCGACCATTGCCGGTGGTCTGAGTTTCTGAAGCAGGGTGACGTCAGCGCCGCCTTAGCGGCTTCTCGACTTTGCTCGAAGCGAACGGATCTTGGTGGTGTGGCTTGCTTACTGCCGCAGCGCTTCGCGGTAGGACCAGGCGATCTTGTCGTTGGCGGGCACCGTCACGCGCCAGATCCAGTCGTTGCCGCGCCTTTCCATGTCGGACGGGCGCGGGCTGATGTTATGGGGGATGGTGACTTCCGCCAGAATCGGGAAGGGGCGAGCGTTGCTGAGCGTCAGGGTCCAGTCGCGGCTCTTGCGCGATTTTGCAGTCGTGCGTGCGCCGAGGCGGACGTCCGGGCTGACGGTCAGGTCATAATCGACGCGTTCACCCTCCGCCTTGTCGCCGATATCGGCTTCGCCGGCCAGCAGGCGCATCCCCGCGATGGGTTCGAACACGGCGACCTGGCCCGATGGCATGGCAAGGCCAAGCCCGTCTTCCTTGCGATTCTGCAAGCGTAGCCGCAGCGTCATCGGCCGCATGTCGCCCGTGCCGTCACCATAGCCGATAGTCGCGGCATAGAGGCGTTCGACCTTCACATCCGACTGGCGGAGCAGCGCGACCTGCTTCTGCGCCTTGGCCGCGACATCGACGGTGACTGGCACGCGATAGAGTTTGAGGTCGCCGATATCTTCGGGTGGAGGCGGCGGTGGTGGGGGAGGAGGCGGTGGTGGGGGCGGGGGCGCTGCCACCGGCATCGGTACGAACAGACGATTCGTGCTGCGTTGCGCCGTCACCATGATTTCCTGCGCGCCGTCCATCATCATCGGTTCGGCCTGCTGGACTGGGAAGAGTTCCCACGCCGGATGGGTGCTGGTGATGTCCATCGGCCAGCATTGCAGGCGCAGCGGGCCGCCGGTCGAGCGGGGCCGTACGCCGCGGCGTTGCTTGTTGGGCTGACCAGCGATGACGTTCAACTGCGCGTCGGCAAAGCCGGTGACGCCGCCATTGGCGACCGTCAGCCAGGCCATCAGGTCGAGAGTTTTGCCATCCTCCTTCATGTCGGCGACATAGTTGGCGGCCCAGTCGAACCCTTCGGCCAGATAGGTGAGTTCGAGCCGCGCGCGGGTGGGCCGGTCGCTGCTCGCGATCACCGACAGGGTCGGGCGCGGCGACAGGTCGGCGGGCGCGCGAGGATAGAGCATGCGTTCGGGCAGGCCGCTGCACCCCAGCGCCTCATAACCCTGCGCCGTCTGAACGATGACGCCGCCCATCGGCCCGGCAGAGATGATCGCCTCCTGCTCCGTCACCTTGCCGGTCTTGCGATCGGTGCGGCGCAGGGTGACGCTGCGCTTGAGATAGGCGTCGACCAGTCCGGCGGGCGAGAGGAGGCGGGCGTCGCGATTCTTTTCGCGAACGCCGCGCGGCATGCCGGCCAGGATCGCGGTTTCGGGCATCAGCCCTTCGGCGACGCCCTCGAACCGGATCGTCGATTCGCCCTGAGGCAGGTCCACGTCGCGAATCTCGGTGACGAGCGCATAGCCGCCCGGCCAGTTGCGGTTGATCGCCCCCTTTGCCCGGCCCGGTGCGCGATAGACGGTGACGGATACCGAATCGGCGCGCGGGGAAACGACCGTGCCGGCCTGAACCGGCAGCGCGATCGCCCAGAAGAGGAAGAAGATCAGGAGTCGCGACACGCGGGCGCCGTTCCGGTCAGTAGCGCGAATCGAAGGTGACGCTGAGGTCGACCGTGCCGTTGGCGGGCACCGGGACACTCCATTCCATCCGGTCGGCCGAGACGCGCTTTCCCTCCAGACTTTGCCCCCCCGGACTCTGGCCCCCCAGACTCTGGGCAGTGACGCGGGTGTCGCCCCACAGGCCCTGTTGCGCCAGGTCGATCGTCACCGCTTCGGGCCGGGCGTTGGTCAGCGTGTAGCGCATCCTGGTTTCCCAACGGCTGCCGCCCTTTTTCGTGCGCTGCTCCACGGTCGGGCGGACCTTGACGTCGAAGGCTTCGCCGGTGCGCAGCGCCATGGACGACCCCATCGGCGTATGGTCGATGCTGTTTTCGCCGATGAATTGCGGATTGCCGCGCGCGTCGCGCATATACACGCGGATCGTGCCGGCGGGGAGTTGATCGCCCAGCCCGCCATCCTTGGATGTCGAGAATTTGAGCACGCTCGACGCGCTCATCGGTTCGGCGGAACTGCCGAGCCAGCCATTGACATATTCATAGGTGGCGCGGGCCGGGGCGCCCTTCACATCGAGGAAGCTGACCTGTTTCTGCTGGGCGTTGGCGATCGTGGTGCGGGCGGCCAAGGGGTAGAGATAATAGTCGCCCAGCCGTTCGCGCGGGCCGCTTTCGGTGCCCGCCTGGTCGATCGCGCCGCTCGACCCCTGCCACCAGTTGGAGCGGCCACCGCCATTGGCCGGATTGCCGGCGACAAGAATCGTCTTCGCATTGGTAAAGGTCGTGCCGGTATTGTTGGTGAGCGTGACCCAGCCCTGCATGTCCATCGCGCCCTTCGCCGCGTCGAACAGGGCGACATAATCGGCGGTCCAGCCCAGATTGGGCGTGAGGTAGGAGAGGCGGGCGGGGACTGTACCGGCGCGATCCGCCTGCACCGTGACCGACAGGGTCGGGCGCGCGCGCAGATTGGCGGGCACCCGGTCGAATATGACACGCACCGGCAGGCCGTCGTCGCGCAACACCTCTATCCGGGTGCCGATTTGCAGCACGATGCCGCCATTGGCCGCCAATATCTTCGCCCGCTCCCGCGTTTCCGCGCCGGTCGCAGGATTGGTGCGCACCAGAGTCACCTCCTGCCCGACCGCCTTGTCCATCAGCTTGTCGGGGGAGAGGAGGTCATAGTCGAAATTCTGTTCGACGATGGCGAGGCCGGGGCCGGACAGGTTGACCGTTTCGGGGCGGATGCGGGCGGACACGTCGGGAAATTCGATGCGGTTGCGGCCGGCGGTCATCAGCAATTGCCGGTCGTCCTGCACCAGCGACTGGCCGCCATTATAGATGGTGACGGCCACATCGCCCTGCGCCGTGGCGCCGGTAGGGTCGGCTGCGCTCTGGCCCTGGGCCAAGGCGGAGGCGGGGAGGGCGGTCAGCAGCAGGGACAGCAGGTGCGCGGCTTTCATCGGCAACTCTCCAGATATGTGAAGACCTTCTGCCGGATTGCGAGCCAGTTGCAAAGCCGGGTTTGCCATGTCGCCGCGAAAAGATGCGCGCCACGAAAAAGGGGGCGGCACCTGATGGCACCGCCCCCCTGTTTTTCATTTGCCGATCGCTTATTCGGCGGCTTCGGTCGCCGCGCGGGGACGACGGGTGCGCTTCTTGGGCGCTTCCTCGGCCGTTTCGGCATCATTGTCGGCACGGGCGATCGAGGGCGGCAGAACCGCCAGATCGAAACCCTCATTGCTTTCCTCGACCACGACCTTGCGCGGGCGACCGCGACGGGCGCGGGGCGCTTCAGCCTCGGCAGCGTCCGGGGCGGCGGTGGCAGCAGGCTGCGCTTCGGCGCGCGGACGGATCTGCGCTTTGGGCTTGGGCGCGGGCTGCGGCGCGTCGATCGCCGGATTGCCGACCGGGCCTTCTACGCCCATTTCCTGCTGTGGCGCGTCGCCATCCGCCACGAAGCGGTCGCGACGGGGACGGTCGCGGCGGTCGTTGTTGCGCGGGCCACGGCCATCACGATTGTCGCGCTGATGATCGCGCGGCTCGCGGGCTTCACGGCCTTCTTCCTGACCCTGACCCTGACCCTGGCCCTGGCCCTGGCGATCGGCGCGATCGCGCGGGGCACGATCATATTGGCCCTGATCGCGCTGACCTTGTTCGCGCTGGCCCTGATCACGTTGCCCCTGTTCGCGCGGGGCGCGGTCATATTGGCTCTGGTCTCGCGGCGTGCGGTCATATTGCGGCTGCGCGTCGGTGCGGAAATCGTCATTGCCGTCGAAGCCGGTGTCGAAATCGTCACCATCCTCGTCGAAATTGCCTTCTTCACGAGGGCGGTAGCGCTGCTGCTGCTCCTCCTGACGGGCGCGGTTGTCGGCGAGCACGCGGAAATAATGATCGGCAAATTGCAGATAATATTCGGCATTGACCCGGTCGCCCGCCATCTGGGCATCGCGCGCCATATTCTTGTATTTCTCAAGAAGCTGGGTCGCGTTGCCGCGTGCGCGGTTGTCGATGCGGTTACCGTTGTCGCCACCGCCCCGATTGTTGCTGTTGGGACGTCCGTTGTTATTATTGTTCCGGCCGCGATTGCGGCGACCGGCCTGCCGGTTGTTGATCAAGATATGATCCTTGCGTTCGCTATGACAAAATTCACTGAAAACACTGTTCAGTCGCCATCCCCAAGCACAGCCTGCTCTTCAGGCCGTATACGGCTCCGCCAGGCATGATCCTTCGGATCATTCCCCCAGCTGCCACCGGCGCCTGCGCAGCGAGCGCCGTCATGACTATAAGGAGCAGAAAATCGGCCTTTTCTATCAACGATCTAAACGATCATGTCACAAGATAGAGCCGTTCCTGTAGTCGATGTAATGGCTTTCCACGGATAAACCAAGCAATTTTCGCTTGTCCGATGGTAAATCAACCCTTGTTCAGGCGGGATGGGTGGCGATGAGGCAGCGATCATGCCCCGCCAGATCGTGACGGACGGCGACGACAAGCCCCTGTTCGTGCAGCAGGGCCGAGACGCTGTCCTTCTGATCATAGCCGATTTCGATCGCCGCCATGCCGCCCGGCGCGATCAGGCGCGGCAGGTCGGGCGCGATGCGGCGATAATCGTCCAGGCCATCGGCGCCGGCAAAGAGCGCGCTGGCCGGCTCGCGCAGCACGTCGCCCGACAAAGCGAGGTCGGCGACGATATAGGGCGGATTGATGAGCAGCAGGTCGAAGGGGCCATCCACGCCCTGCGCCCAGTCGCCGAGGCGGAAGGCGGCGCGGTCCGCCATGTCCAGCCGCGCCGCATTGCCCTGCGCCACGGCGAGGGCGGGGGGAGAGGCATCTATGCCCAGCCCGCTCGCCTGCGGCCATTGCGCAAGCGCGGCGAGCAACAGCGCGCCGGAGCCGGTGCCGAGGTCGAGGATGGTGGTGGGCGCGCGGCCGGCAAAATGATCGACCGCAGCTTCGATCAGCGTTTCGCTGTCCGGGCGGGGGATCAAGGTGTCGGGCGTGACGGTCAGGCTGATCGTCCAGAAATCGCGCATGCCGGTGATATGGGCGATCGGTTCGCCATCCAGCCGGCGAGCGATCAGGGCGGCGAAGGCTTCGGGGGCGGTCAGGTCACGCTGGCGCAACAGCATGTCGCCGCGCGAGAGGCCCAGCGCATGGGCCATCAACAGTTCGGCGTCGAGGCGAGCGGTGTCGCTTGCGACGGCGAGTTGGACAGTGGCCGCGCGCAGGGCGTCGGGGATGGTCATCATCGCCCCTCCCTTCCAGGGAGGGGCTGGGGGTGGGTCGCGAGCGGAGCGAGCATATCTTTTAGCTGAAAGGTTGAGACGCCGCTACGCGGCGCACCTACCCCCTGCCCCCTCCCTGAGAGGGAGGGGGTAAGAAGGGGCTTCAATTCACGCCGTCCAGCTGGGCCAGCCGTGCCGCTTCATCCTCCGCGACCAGCGCGTTGATGACTTCCGACAGGCCCGGTCCTTCGAGGATTTCGGGCAGGCGGTGCAGGGTCAGGTTGATGCGGTGATCGGTGACGCGGCCCTGCGGGAAATTATAGGTGCGGATGCGTTCGGACCGATCGCCCGACCCAACCATCGCCTTGCGCGCGCCGGCCTGTTCGCTGTGGGTGCGTTCGCGTTCGGCTTCGTAGATGCGGGCGCGCAGCACCTGCATCGCCTTCGCCTTGTTCTTGTGCTGCGACCGTTCGTCCTGCTGCGTCACCACGATGCCGCTGGGAAGGTGGGTGATGCGCACGGCGGAATCGGTGGTGTTGACGTGCTGGCCGCCAGCACCCGATGCGCGGTAAATGTCGATCTTGAGGTCGCTATCGGCGATCTGGACGTCCACTTCCTCCGGTTCGGGGAGGATGGCGACGGTCGCCGCGCTGGTGTGGATACGGCCGCCGCTTTCGGTCGCGGGGACGCGCTGCACGCGGTGGACGCCGCTTTCGAATTTCAGCTTGGCGAAGACCCCGGTGCCGTTGACGCTGGCGACGACTTCCTTGAACCCACCCTGTTCCGACGCATTGGCGGAGAGCAGTTCCATCTTCCAACCCTGCGCATCGGCATAGCGCTGATACATGCGGAAGAGGTCGCCGGCGAACAAAGCCGCTTCGTCGCCGCCGGTGCCGGCGCGGATTTCCAGCATGGCGGGGCGTGCATCGGCCGCATCGCGGGGCAGCAGCTGCAGCGCCAGCGCCCGTTCGGCATCGGGCAGCTGACTGCGGATCAGCTGCATTTCCTCCTGCGCCATTTCGCGCATCAGCGGATCTGCATCCGGATCGTTGCCGCCACCGGCCATCACGTCGAGCGCGGCCAGTTCCTGCCGCAGGCGGCGCACTTCATGCGCGGCGCGGGCGACCGGTTCGATCTCCGCATATTCCTTCGACAGCCGTACGAACGCTTCGGGCGCCAGGTCGGCGCGCGTCATCGCCGCCTGCACCTCGTCCCGGCGCGCCTCGATCTGCGCGATGCGTTCGGCGGAAATGTGCATCAGAGCGCCGTGACCGTCCCGATCAAGGCATCCAGCCGCACGGCCTGCTGCTCGCCGGTACCCAGGTTACGCACGGCAGCCTCCCCCTTTGCCAGTTCGTCGTCGCCCAGGATGATGGCCCAGGCTGCGCCCGACGCATTGGCGCGCTGCATCCGCTTCTTCATATTGCCGCGATAGCCCATGTCGCAGGCGACACCGGCACGGCGCAGATCGGCGATGATGCCGGTCGCCTTCGTTTCGGCGGCTTCGCCCATGGGGATCAGCACCACAGTCGGCTTGTCGATGGCGGGCATGTCGATCAGCATCGCCAGCCGTTCGATCCCCGCCGCCCAGCCGACCGCCGGGGTGGAAGGACCACCCAGATTTTCGATCAACCCGTCATAGCGGCCGCCGCCCAGCACCGTGCCCTGCGCGCCGAGCCGGTCGGTGATGAATTCGAACGCGGTGTGGCGATAATAATCGAGGCCGCGCACCAGCCGGGCATTGCGTTCCCAGGCCACGCCGGCAGCGTCGAGGCCGCTCGTCACCTTTTCGAAGAAGCTGCGCGCCTCGTCGGTGAGGTAAGCGTCGATATCCGGTGCGCTGTCGGCGACCGGGCGGTCGCGCGGATCCTTGCTGTCGAGGATGCGCAGCGGGTTCTTGGCCAGCCGTTCCACGCTGTCTTCCGACAGTTGATCCTTATGCGCCTCGAAATGCGCGATCAGCGCGGCGCGCCAGGCGTCGCGGCTCGGCCCGTCGCCCAGCGTGTTGAGGTTGAGCGTCACGCCGTCGGACACGCCCAGTTCCTTCAGCAACTGGTCGGCCAGCACCAGCAGTTCGACGTCCGCACCCGGTTCGCCCGCGCCGAGGATTTCGGCGTCAAGCTGATGGAACTGGCGGAAGCGGCCCTTTTGCGGGCGTTCGTAGCGGAACAATGGCCCGTGGGTCGCGACCTTGAGCGGCGCAAATTGCTGCCAGCCTTCGGTGATATAGGCGCGGCTAATGCCGGCGGTAAATTCGGGGCGCAGGGTGATGCTGTCGCCGCCGCGATCCGTAAACGTGTACATCTCCTTCGAGACGACGTCGGTGCTTTCGCCCAGCGACCGCGCGAAGACGGCGGTGGATTCGAACACGGGCACTTCAACCCGCTGAAAACCGTAGAGTTTGCGCACCCGGTCGAACGTCGCGACCACATGGGCGAACCGCTCCGCAAACGCCTCGGCCGTGCCGCCCAACATGTCCTGTGTGCCGCGTACCGGACGCGGGGTTTCGATCTTCGCCATGGGGCAGCGCCTTTAACGGCAATTCACCCCCTTGGAAACGCGCTTTTTATGGGCGCCCATCAGGGGGTGGACGCCGCCGTCCTCCCTCGCCATGCTAAAGGCATAAGGGCTGTCCGGCCCCGCCAAACTTCTGGAGACCTTCATGATCCGCAGCATCGCTGCCGCCCTTTGCCTTTCCACGGCCATTGCCAGCCCCATTTTCGCGCAGGACGCAATCCGGTCCAAGCCGACCGCCCTGCCCGTCGACAGCGGCGCACCTGCACCAAAGGACATCCCCTATCCGGGCGGCACCATCAAGCTGGAGGTCGATGCGACCGATACCGTCCAGCGCATCTTTCGCGTGAAGGAAACCATCCCGGTCGCTGCGGCCGGTCCGTTGACGCTGATGATGCCCGCCTGGCTGCCGGGCAATCATGCGCCGCGCGGGCAGATCGAAAAGCTGACCGGCCTGACCTTTACCGTCAATGGCCAGACCGTCGCGTGGAAGCGCGATCCGCTGAACGTCTTCGCCTTCACCATCGACGTGCCGCAGGGCGCGACCGAAGTCGTCGCGCAATTCCAGTTCCTGTCCGCGACCCAGCCCAATCAGGGCCGTGTGGTGGTGACGCCCAAGATGCTGAATATCCAATGGGAAAGCGTGTCGCTCTACCCGGCCGGATACTATACCCGCCAGATCCCGATCCAGCCGACCGTGACCTATCCCGCCGGCTGGCAGGCGGCGACCGCGCTGCGCGGCACGAAGAGCGGCAATGCCGTTGCCTATGAAACCATCGACTATGAAGCGTTGCAGGATTCGCCGGTGTTCGCCGGCACCCATTTCAAGGCGGTGGACCTGGGCAGCAATGTGACGCTGAACCTGGTCGCCGACGATGCCGACGAACTGGACTATAAGCCCGAGCAGATCGCCAAGCACAAGAAGCTGGTCGCCGAGGCCGGCTCGCTGTTCGGCACCTATCATTTCAATCACTACGACTTCCTGCTGGCCATCACCGACGAAATGGGCGGCATCGGGCTGGAGCATCATCGTTCTTCCGAGAATCAGGTCGAGCCGGGCTATTTCAAGAGCTGGGACAAGGGCGAGGCGTTGCTGGACCGCAACCTGTTGCCGCATGAATTCACCCATAGCTGGGACGGCAAATTCCGCCGCCCCGACCTTTTGTGGACGCCCGATTTCAACGTGCCGATGCAGGATAATCTGCTGTGGGTCTATGAAGGGCAGACGCAATTTTGGGGTTATGTGCTGGGCGCACGGTCGGGCATGTTCAGCAAGCAGGAAACGCTGGACGCCTATGCCCAGATCGCGGCCAAGCTGGACACGGCGGTCGGTCGCCAATGGCGTGCCATGGAGGACACGACCCTCGATCCCGTCATCTCCGCCCGCCGGCCCAAGGGCTGGACCAGCTGGCAGCGGTCGGAGGATTATTACAACGAAGGCCTGATGATCTGGCTGGAGGCCGACGCGATCATTGCCAAGGCGACGCGCGGCAAGAAGGGCCTCGATGATTTCGCCAAGGCTTTCTTCGGCATCAATCCGGGCGATTGGGGGCAGGTCGTCTATAATCGGGGCGACGTGATCAAGACGCTGAACGATATCGCGCCCTATGACTGGGCCGGTTTCTTCCAGAAATATGTCGACAGCACGACCAAGGAAACGCCCAAGGGCGGCTTCATCCTGGGCGGGTACAAGCTGGTCTATGGCGAAGAGCCGGGCGCGATCACCAAGGCGGCCGAGGGCGCCAACAAGATGGTCGATCAAAGTTTCGGCATCGGCGCGATCGTCAAGAATGACGGCGAAGTCAGTGGCGTCATCTGGGACAGCGCGGCGTTCAAGGCCGGTCTGGTGACGGGTGCCAAGATCCTGGCGGTCAATGGCGACGAGTTTTCGGGCGACGTGTGGAAGGCCGCGATCAAGGCCAAGACGACGGTCCAGATCATCCTAAAGCAGGACAAGTATTATCGCACTTTGACACTCGATTATTCAGGTGGCCTGCGCTATCCGCGCCTGGAAAAGACGGGAGAGGGTGAAGGCAGCCTCGACAAGCTGCTCAAAGCCAGAACCTAAAGCCATCCACAACGCAACATGAAGCAGAAGGCGTTTCCATGAACATCGAACTGATCCCGGTCGGCGACGATCCGCCAAACAGCCTGAACGTCATCATCGAAGTCCCCGTCGGCGGGGAGCCGGTGAAATATGAGTTCGACAAGGCCAGCGGCGCGCTGTTCGTGGACCGCATTCTGCACACGCCGATGCGCTATCCGGCCAATTACGGCTTCGTCCCGCACACGCTGTCACCCGATGGCGATCCGCTGGACGCGCTGGTCATCGCCCGTTCGCCCTTCGTCCCCGGCTCCGTCGTGCGCGCGCGCCCGATTGCCGTGCTGAACCTGGAAGACGAAGCGGGCGGCGACGAAAAGCTGGTCTGCGTGCCGGACGACAAGACCTTCCCTTATTATTCCAATATCAGCGAGAAGGACGACCTGCCCGGCATCGTCATGGAGCAGATCGAGCATTTCTTCACCCACTATAAGGATCTGGAAAAGACCAAGTGGGTGCGCATCGGTACCTGGGGCGGGGCGGAAGACGCCAAGCAGATCACGCTGGAAGCGATCGAACGCTACAAGGCGAGCAAGACGGCGTAAGGCTTACGTCTTCGTGAAATGGAATGGCCGGGTGGAGCGATCCATCCGGCTTTTTTGTTGCGCAACATGTTCCCCGGCGAAGGCCGGGGCCCAGCACCATCTTAAATCAATCGATCCGCGTCCAGCGCCATGGCAAGGGAATCGCGGCCCTTGGGCATGCGGGCGTGGAGGCGGGCGTCGGCCTCGACCAGGCGTTCCACCCCGGCCTCCAGCTGATCTTCGGGCAGGGTGAAGGGGAGGCGCATGAAGCGTTCGAAGGCGCCGCTGACGCCGAAGCGCGGGCCGGCGGCGATGCGGACACCTAGACTTTCGGCCAGCGCGGCCAGCGCCGTCGCCTCCGCGCGCGGCAATTCGGCCCAGAGCGACAGGCCGCCCGCCGGCGATTCGACCCGCCAATGGGGCAAACGCCGTTCGAGCAATCCCAGCAGATGGTCGCGCCGTGCCCGCAACATGCCGGCCCGTTCGCCAAGGCCCACATCGGCGTCGATCAATTGCGCGACGGCGATCTGCTCCACAACCGGGCTGGCCATGTCCATCGTCGTGCGCAGGCGGCCGAGCGCCGCGACCGTCTGCGGATCGGCGCGAATCCAGCCGACGCGAAGACCGCCCCAGAAGATCTTGCTGGCCGATCCAAGTGTGATGACCTGCCGCCCAGACGGATCGTGCATGGCCACGGGCGGTGGCGGCGCGAAATCGAGGCCCATGGCCACCATCGTTTCATCGACGATCAACGGCGTGTGGCTGCGCGTGGCGGCGGCGACCAGCGCGCGGCGGGTGGCCGGGTCCATGCTGCGCCCGGTCGGATTGTGGAAATCGGCGATGACATAGGCGAAACGGGGGCTGGTTTGCCGGAAGGCCGCCTCCATGGCGTCGACATCCCAGCCCTGCGCGGGCAGGCCGACCGGCACCGGCACGACATGGGCGCGCTGTAACGCCTGAATCGCATTATGATAGGTCGGGTGGTCGATCACCACCCGGTCGCCCGGCCCGGCCAGCCATTTGAGCAGCAGCGAAAAGCCCTGCTGCGCGCCGTTGGTGACCATGATCTGATCGGGATGGGTGGGGCAGCCGCGCCGTTCATAATGGGCGGCGATTGCGCGGCGCAGCACAGCGATGCCCAGCGGATCATAGCCCAGATCGCCCAGATAGGCCGGCAGCGCCTCCACCGCATGCGCATAGGCGCGCGCAACGCCGGGCGCGGCGGGCAGGGCGGCATGGGTCCAGTTGAGCAAATTGCCGCTGCTGCCCCCGATATCGCGTTCATCCGGCGGCATGTCGCCATTGCCGGCGGGCAGACGCGTGACGCTGCCCGATCCCTGCCGGCTTTCGAGATAGCCTTCATCCCGCAGCCGGTCGAAGGCGGCAGCGACGGTGGTGCGGGAAAGGCCGAGCGCAGCGGCCAGTTCGCGCTCGCCCGGCAGGCGGACGTTGAGTCCCACGCGCCCGTCCAGCACCAGCATCCGCAATGCCTGCGCCAGTTGGCGATAGGCGGGTTCCGCGCTGTCCTTCGCACGCCAGGCGCCCAGCAGGCGGAGGAGGGACGGGGGACGGAGGAGCGAAGTGGACATGGCGGTCATTCCGGACTCAGGGATAATGCGATGCCATTTATGCCAGATTGGTCCTTTTGGAAAAGGCCAATTATGCGGAATAAGCCCTTCCATGATGTACCGCCTCCACGCCCTTCGCTTTTGGCAGCTCTTCTGGGGCCTTTGCCTCTACGGCTTTTCCATGGCGCTGATGCTGCGCGCCAATCTGGGCCTGTCGCCCTGGGATGTGCTCAATCAGGGTCTGGCCCCGCGCCTGGGCCTCAGCTTCGGCATGACGGTCAATCTGATCGGCGCGGTCGTGCTGCTGCTCTGGTGGCCACTTCGGCAGCGGCCGGGCATCGGCACGATCGCCAATATCGTTGTGATCGGCACGGTGGTGGACCTGTCGCTGGCGATCCTGCCGACGCCGGAAGGCTATGCGATGCGTGGCCTGTGGCTGGTCGCCGGCATCATCCTCAACGGCATTGCCGGGGGCGCCTATATCGGTGCGGGTATGGGGCCGGGGCCGCGCGACGGACTGATGACGGGATTGTGCCGGCGCACCGGCTGGCCGGTCAAATGGGTGCGCACCAGCATAGAGGTCGCCGTGCTGACGATCGGCTGGATGCTGGGCGGCACGGTGGGGGTGGGCACCATTCTCTATGCCGCGACGATTGGCTGGATCGTGCATCACGCCTTGCCCTTCTTTCGAATTGCCCCGGCAGAGCGTCCGGCTCAGGCCTGAAGCGATGCCCCCTGACCGGCCGACACTTTCTATCGTCGGCCGGTCCTTTTCTCTTTGAAAATAGGGCATTTGGCCATTGACCGGAGTGGGCATACGGGCATGATCCGGCACATCTTCCCGATCAAGGAGCCTTCGTCCCCATGCGCCCCTTCCTCGCCGCCATCCTGATCCTGCCGCTGACCGCCGCGTCGGCACCGCCAGCGCCTACGCTCGCCCCGCTGACGTTCGAACAAGTGGCACCTACCGGCACGAAGATGCCTCGATTCAAGGTCGATGCCGCCTGGCCGGCCATGCCCGACGACCTGCTGCTGGGTCAGGTGAGCGGCGTGGCAGTCGGGCCGGACGATTCGGTCTGGGTCGTGCATCGACCCCATAGCCTGACCGCAACGGATACGGGCCTGGCTCAGACACCGCCCATCGCCGCCTGTTGCAAACCGGCGCCGCCGGTGGTGCGCTTCGGCAAGGATGGCCGCTATATCGGCGGCTGGGGCGGGGCGGCGATCGCGCCAACCATCGATGGCGTCAGCCAGTGGCCGAGCAGCCTGCATGGCATCTTCGTGGACAAGGCCGGCAGCGTCTGGTTCGGCGGCAATGGCAGCGGCGACCATGTGGTCATGAATTATAGTCCCGAGGGCCAGTTTATCCGCAGCTTTGGGCAGCGCGAGAAGACCGGTGGCAACGATGCGACCGACCAGCTGGGCAATCCGTCCGACGTCAATCATTCGGACGGCATGGTGCTGATGTCCGATGGCTATACCAACCGGCGCGTCATCGGCTTCGACGCCAAGACCGGCGGCTATAAGGGGCGATGGGGTGCCTATGGCAAGCCGCCCAGCGGACCGGTGCTGAAAGGGGCATTCGACCAAAGTCATGCCGTGGACCCCAGCCAGACGGCGGACCCGCAGGCCGCGATTTTCGGCAGCATCGTCCATTGCGTGGTGCCGACGAAGGACGGCCATCTCTATGTCTGCGACCGCAACAACAACCGTGCGCAGCTGTTCAAGCGGCAGAAGGATGGTGGCCTGACCTTCGTACGGGATGTCGCGGTGGCGCCGGAGACGGGCGGCACCCATACGGTTACCGACATCGCCTTCTCACCCGATCCGCAGCAGACCTATATGTATGTTGCGGACATGATGAACGGGCGCATCTGGATATTGGAGCGCAAGTCGCACAGGGTGCTGGGCGCGATCGGCCGGGTCGGGCGGCAGGCGGGGCAATTCACCTGGCTGCACAGCATCGATACCGACAGCGAAGGCAATATTTACGCGACGGAGGTGAATACGGGGCGGCGCGTGCAGAAGCTGGTGTTCACCGGGATCGAGTGATCCCTCAGCCCGCGATCGACCGTATATAGGCACTGGCGACCCAGCCGCTGGCGCAGGGACCGGCATAGGGCTGCTTGCGTTCCACGGGGGACGCGGCGCCGCAGTCCGATACGTCGCCGCCGTCTACAGGTGCAGGCACCACGACCACGCCCAGCCATTTCTGGTCGATGCTGCGCGTACATATCCATGCCCGTTGCCCCTCCGCCAGCAGGGCCAATGGCTTTGCATCGTCAAAGGGCGCTGCCCGCAGGGGAAGGCCACTTGCGCCGGCACGGGTTACCTGGCCGAGGCCGCCACACGCATCCATCCGGGCGCCATCTTCCCCGATCGTCACGGGTCGCGCGACCGGCGCATCCATGCGGCTTTCGGTCACGTCCGCGCGCGGGGCGCCGGCCAGCGAGCTGTTGGGCAATTCCTCGTAAACGTCATTGCTGCGCGAACAGCCCGCAAGGGCCAGCAGGGGCAGGATCAGCAAGGCAGGGACGATACGCATATAGGCCGTGATAGACTGCGCCGGATGCCAGCGGAAGGTGCCATGTTTCGCTTTAGTTTCATGGCGCCTTTCCCTATATGCTGGGTCATGAGCGAAGAACCCGTCAACACCCCCAACAGCAATGAATATGGCGCCGACAGCATCAAGGTGCTCAAAGGGCTGGATGCGGTCCGCAAGCGGCCGGGCATGTATATCGGCGATACCGACGATGGCAGCGGCCTGCACCATATGGTGTTCGAGGTCAGCGACAATGCGATCGACGAAGCGCTGGCGGGGCATTGCGACCTGATCACCATCACGCTGAACCCCGACGGGTCGGTCAGCGTCGAGGATAATGGCCGCGGCATTCCGACCGGCATCCACAAGGAAGAGGGCGTGTCGGCGGCCGAGGTCATCATGACCCAGCTGCATGCGGGCGGTAAGTTCGAAAATACCAGCGACGACAATGCCTATAAGGTGTCGGGCGGCCTGCATGGCGTGGGCGTGTCGGTGGTCAACGCGCTGTCGGAATGGCTGGACCTCAACATCTGGCGCGACGGCAAGGAACATTGGATGCGCTTCGCCTATGGCGATGCGACCGCGCCGCTGAAGATCGTGGGCGATGCGCCAGACGGCAAGAAGGGGACGCGCGTCACCTTCCTCGCCTCGACCGAGAAGGCGCCCGGCGACGGCGGCACCTTCAAGAACCAGATCGAGTTTGATTTCGAGAAGCTGGAGCATCGCTATCGCGAGCTGGCCTTCCTCAACAGCGGCGTGCGCCTGTTCCTGGTCGATGCGCGCCATGAGGAGAAGAAGGAAGTCGAGCTGTTCTACGAGGGCGGCATCGCGGCCTTCGTGAAATATCTGGACCGTAACAAGTCGGCCATGATGCCGGAGCCGATCGCGATTTCGGGCACCCGCGACGATGTGACCATCGACGTCGCGCTGGAGTGGAACGATTCCTATTATGAGAACGTGCTCTGCTTCACCAACAACATCCCGCAGCGCGATGGCGGCACCCATTTGGCCGCCTTCCGCGCGGCGCTGACCCGTACGCTCAACAATTATGCGGAAAAGTCCGGCGCGCTGAAGAAGGAGAAGGTGAGCCTTACCGGTGAGGATATGCGCGAGGGCCTGACCGCCATCGTGTCGGTCAAGCTGCCCGATCCCAAATTCAGCTCGCAGACCAAGGACAAGCTGGTCAGCTCCGAAGTGCGCCAGCCGCTCGAAAGCCTGATGGCCGACAAGATGGCCGAGTGGCTGGAAGAGAACCCCGCGCACGGCAAGATGATCGTGCAGAAGGTGATCGACGCCGCCGCCGCCCGTGAAGCCGCCAAGAAGGCGCGCGAACTGACCCGGCGCAAGGGCGCGATGGACATCGCATCGCTGCCCGGCAAGCTGGCCGATTGTCAGGAACGCGACCCCGCCAAGTCCGAACTCTTCCTGGTCGAAGGCGACTCGGCCGGCGGTTCGGCCAAGCAGGGCCGCAACCGGCATAATCAGGCGATCCTGCCGCTGAAGGGCAAGATCCTGAACGTCGAGCGCGCGCGCTTCGACCGGATGCTGTCGTCCAAGGAAGTCGGCACGCTGATCCAGGCGATGGGCACCGGCATCCGCGACGATTTCAACCTGGAAAAGCTGCGCTACCACAAGATCGTCATCATGACCGACGCCGATGTCGACGGCGCGCATATCCGCACGCTGTTGCTGACTTTCTTCTATCGGCAGATGCCGCAGATCATCGAGGGCGGGCATCTCTATATCGCCCAGCCGCCGCTCTACAAGGCGACGCGCGGCCGGTCCGAAGTCTATCTGAAGAACGAAGCCGCACTGGAGCAATATCTGGTCGACAATGGCGTCGAATCGATGGCGCTGGAAACCGGTGGCGGACCGCGCACCGGCGAAGACCTGCGCAGCCTGATCGAACATGCCCGCCGCATGCGCGCAGTGATGCGTTATGTGCCGCGCCGTTATAATCCCGCGATCATCGAGGCGCTGAGCCTGAACGGTGCGCTCGATCCCGAATTGTCGACGGATGCGCAGGCGCAGCGGCTGGCCGCGACCGTCGCCTGGATGGGCGCGCAGGACGCCGAAGGGCGCTGGACCGGCAGCGTCGCCGAAGAGGGCGGCTTCCACTTCCAGCGGCTGTGGCGCGGCGTCACCGACCATCATGTAATCGAGGCCGGCTTCGTCGGATCGGCCGAAGCGCGCAAGCTGCACAGCATCGCGGCCGAGGATGCCGGCAGCTATCTGACGCCCAGTCGCCTGATCACGGTCAAGGCGCTGGCGGCCGAGGCGAATGACGACGACTTGCCCGCCGCACCGACCAAGGGCGCGATGGTGACGCGGCCGAGCGAGTTGCTCGACGCGATCCTGACCGCCGGACGCAAGGGCCTCGCCATCCAGCGCTACAAGGGGCTGGGCGAAATGAACGCGGAACAGCTGTGGGAAACCACGCTGGACCCGGACAATCGCTCCATGCTGCGGGTCGAGGTCGAACAGGCGGACGTCGCGGATGAAATCTTCACGCGTCTGATGGGCGATGTGGTGGAGCCGCGCCGCGAGTTCATCCAGGACAATGCGCTCAACGTCGCCAATCTGGACGTTTGAGCCATGAGCGACGCCGCACTGCCACGCTGTAGCTGGGTGAGTGCGGCGGACCCGCTTTATTGCGCCTATCATGACGCGGAATGGGGCGTTCCGGAGCGTGATTCGCGCATGCTCTGGGAAATGCTGATGCTGGAGGGGTTCCAGGCGGGTCTGTCCTGGATCACCATATTGCGCAAGCGCGAGACGTTCCGCGCCGCCTTTGCCGGATTCGATCCGGACAAGGTGGCGGCGTATGACGACGCCGATATCGAACGGCTGATGGGCGATCCCGGCATCGTCCGGGCACGCGCGAAAATCGTGGCGACGATCCGGGGCGCACAGATTTTCTGCGCCATGCGCGATTCGGGCGAGGATTTTTCCGCTTATGTCTGGGCTTTCGTGGACGGCCAGCCGATCCGCAATGACGGGGTGCATTTCCCGGCCAAGACCGATCTGTCCGAAACGATTTCCAAGGATCTGAAAAAGCGCGGCTTCAAATTCGTCGGGCCGACCATCGTCTATGCCTGGATGCAGGCGATCGGCATGGTGAACGACCATGCGGTCGATTGCTTCCGCCGGGACGCCGTCGGCGCATGAGGGGAGCCTGGCTGCTTCTTCCATTAGCGCTGCTGGGCGGTTGCGGAGAGGAAGGCCCGGCCGCCAATAAGGCCGAAGCGACGCCGACGGTCGCTACACCGATCAACAATAGCGTCGCAAACGAAAGCAGCGCGCCGCTACCTGTGCCAGCACCCACGCCGCCGCGAGCCGAAGCCAAGCCTTTGGTTTCACGTGGAACACCGCCAGAGCGCCCAACGCCCGCCGATTATCAGGCGATCGGGACGGAGCCTTTCTGGGCGGTGACGGTGCGCGGGTCGACCGCCCTGTTGGAACGGCCGGACTATCGGCCGCTGCGATATAGCATCGTGCATGAACGCGATGACCGGGCGATTCGCTATCTGGGCGATGGCTTTGCGATGACCGCGACCGAGGGGCCGTGCAGCGATGGCATGAGCGATGCGATCTGGTCCGACCGGGTGCAGATCGCTTTTGGCGAAGGCACGCTGAAGGGCTGTGGTGGCATCCGAGAGGATATGCGGGAAGATTCGTTCTGATCGTTATGTCGATTGGAACGCCCGTCGAAAGGGACAAGAGCATGACCGTTGACGCATCCCGCCGTGATTTGCTGATCGCCGCTGCGACCCTAACGACGCTGAGCCTGTCCGGCGAGGCTGCCGCGCAGGTCAGCATCCAGCCGCCCGTAGCGCCCAGCGGCCCAAAGAAGAAGCTGGGCATGCTCTTGTTCGACGGGTTCGAACTGCTCGACGTGTTCGGTCCGCTGGAAATGTTCGGCATGTTGAAGGATCGCGTCGAAATCCTGATGATCGCGGACAAGGCTGGCCCGGTCAAAAGCGGGGCGGGGCCGCAGGCGGTGGCCGATTATGGCTTTGCCGATGCGCCGAAGCTGGACATCGTCATGATTCCCGGCGGTATCGGCACGCGGCGGGAAGTGAACAATCCCGCCTTCATGGAATCGGTCAAGGCCATCGCCCAGGCCACGCCACAGGTCGCGACGATCTGCACCGGGTCGGGCCTGCTGGCGAAGACCGGCCTGATCGACGGGGTGAAAGCGACGAGCAACAAGATGGCCTGGAAATGGGCGACGGCGCAGGGCGCCAAGGTGGCCTGGGTGCCGCATGCGCGCTGGGTAGAGGATGGCAAATATATCTCCTCATCCGGCATTTCGGCGGGGACGGACATGGCGCTGGGCCTGATCGCCAAGCTTTACGGGAAAGACATGGCCCATTGGGTCGCCCATCGCGCCGAATATCGCTGGAACGAGGATGCGACCGACGATCCGTTCGCAACCATGAACGGATTGGGCGGTTAGGGGTCAATCCACCCGCATCGCTTGCGCCACCAATGCCTCGGCCTCCATCAGCAGCGCATCTTCGGCCGCCGTCTGTGCGACATGTTCGCGGCCGATCAAGATCAGCAGCGGCACGGCGAGCGGACTGACCCGGTCCAGCGTCACATGCAGCATCGTCTGGCTCGCCCGGTCGATCAGGTCGCCCAGCCGCCCGACATCGGTCATGCGGGCGCGGGCATCGGCCCAGGCCGCCTTGAGCAGCAGATGGTCGGGCTGATATTTGCGCAGCACGTCGTAGATGAGGTCGGTCGAGAAGGTGACCTGCCGCCCGGTCTTGCGCTTGCCGGGATGCTGGCGCTCGATCAGGCCGGAAATCACCGCGACGTCGCGGAAGGCGCGCTTCAAAAGGCTCGACTGTTCGACCCAATCGACAAATTCATGGTCCAGAATATCGGCCGAGAAAAGACTGGCCGGGTCGGTGACGGGCTTTAGCCCATAGACCGCCAGCGCATAATCGTTGGACACGAAGCCGAGCGGCATCAGCCCCTGACTCTCCATTCGGCGGGTCAGCAACATGCCGAGCGACTGGTGCGCATTCCAGCCTTCGAAACTGTAGCAGATAAGATAATGGCGCCCCTCGTGCGGGAATGTCTCGACGAGGAGCTGGCCGGGCTGGGGCAGGGCGGAGCGTAGCTTCTGCATCTCCAGCCATTCGCGCACATCTTCGGGGAAGCGGTGCCAGGCACCGGGTTCGGCCAGAAACGCGCGGACCCGGTCTGCGAGGCGGGTGGACATGGCCATGCGTGTGCCGCCCCAGCTGGGGATCCGCGCCTGTTTCGATGTCGCGCGCACGGTCAGATCGGATGTATCCATCCGTACCACCTCCAACGCCATACCGGAGAAGAAGAAGCTATCACCGGGGCGCAACTGCGCGGCGAAGCCTTCTTCCACCGTGCCGAGCTTGCGCCCATTGGCGAAGCGCACGGCCAGCGCGGGCTGATCGACGATGATGCCGGCGTTCAGGCGATGCTGCTGGATGAAGCGGGGATGGGAGACACGCCAAGTCCCATCGGCATCCTGCGTCAGCCGCTTGAACCGGTCATAGGCGCGCAACGCATAGCCGCCGCCTTCGATGAAATGCAGCACATGGTCGAAGGCTTCGCGGGTCAGCGCGCTATAGGGCGTGGCCGATTGCACTTCCGCGAGCAATTCCTCCGCGCGGAAAGGTCCGGCGCAGGCCAGACCCATCACATGCTGGGCCAGCACGTCCAGGCTGCCGGGCCGAAAATCATCCGCATCGCGCTCGCCCGCCTCCACCGCGTCCAAAGCAGCGCGCGCCTCCAGATATTCGAAGCGGTTGCCGGGGATCAGGATCGCTTCGGATGCCATGTCGAGCCGGTGGTTGGCGCGGCCGATCCGCTGGAGCAGGCGCGAGCTGCCCTTGGGCGCCCCCATCTGAATGACGCAATCGACATTGCCCCAATCGACGCCAAGGTCGAGGCTGGCGGTCGCCACCAAGGCGCGCAGCTTGCCCGCCGCCATCGCCGATTCGACCTTGCGCCGCGCCTCGATCGACAGGCTGCCATGGTGGATGGCGATCGGCAGATTGGCGTCGTTGACCGACCAGAGTTCCTGAAAGATGAGTTCGGCCAAGCCGCGCGTGTTGCAGAAGACGAGAGTCGTCTGCCGCGCCTCAATCTCCGCCATCACCTGTTTTGCGGCATATTTGCCCGAATGCCCGGACCAGGGCACGCGGCCTTCGGGAATCAGGATAGCGACATTGGGTTCCGCGCCCGCTTCGCCCATCACCGGCGTCACGGTGTCGATATCGCCATCGGGTGCCAGCCAGGCGCGATAGGCGTCTACATCGGCGACCGTGGCGGACAGGGCGACGCGGCGCAGCGCGGGGTTGATCGCCTGCAACCGCGCCATGGAGAGGTTCAGCAGATCCCCGCGCTTTTGCGTGGCGAAGGCATGAACCTCATCGACGATCACCGTCTTCAGGTCCGAAAAAAGCAGGGCGGCGTCGGGATAGCTGAGCAGCAGCGAGAGCGATTCGGGCGTGGTCAGCAATATATGGGGAGGGCGGACGCGCTGCCGCGCCTTGCGATCGGATGGGGTGTCGCCGGTGCGCGTCTCCACGCTGATGGAAAGGCTCATTTCCTCGATCGGCGTCAGCAGGTTGCGCCGCACATCGACCGCCAGCGCCTTCAGGGGCGAGACGTAGAGCGTGTGCAATAGATCGGTCGGGTTGCGGATCAGGTCGGCCAGACTGGGCAGGAAACCCGCCAGCGTCTTGCCAGCGCCGGTGGGAGCAACCAGCAGCGCATGGTCGCCACTCTCCCCCGCCGCCAGCATATCCATCTGATGCCGGCGCGGGCGCCAGCCGCGCGCGGCGAACCAGCTTTCGATGATGGCGGGAAGGGCAGCTGGCATCCACTGGATGTAGGGTGCCTTGTCCTTCCTGTCATCGTCCCTGCTTTGCCATGGCGTTGCGGCCATGTTAGATTGCGCGTCATCATTCCGGACCGCGCAACTCCCCACGGGATCAGGCGTATAGGGTTGTCGCGCAGCACGCCTTATGGAGAGATCATGACCGAGAAAATCAGCCCCCAAGCGGCGCCCGATATTTTTTTCGACATCTGGTTCATGCCGGCTGCCTTTTGGACCCAATGGTGGGGCTTTTATGCCCAGACGCTCAATGTCGGACGCTTCCTGCCGCCGCATGAGCCGCTCGGCGCGGACGGCGCGCCGGTGGATGTCGAGGTGGAGGAAGGGCTGGTCGCCTGATGCGCGGTGGGCCCATGCGCGGAATAATCATATAGCGGCAGGAAATAATCTTACGCTCTTTCTCTGGCTCTTTGCCGGCGCCCTGCGTTACACTCCTGCCCATGACAGCGGCGCACAGACGCCGCCAGCAGGAGATATGATATGACCGGCGACACGCCCGATTTCACCCCCGATTTTAACGAAGCCGACCTGACCGGTGTGGAGGCCCCGCGCAACCGCCGCCGCCCCAAGGCCCCGATCATGGAGATTGACGGCCGCAAGCTGAAGCCAGCCACGCTGATGATGGGCCATGGCTATGACCCGACCCTGTCGGAAGGCTCGCTCAAGCCGCCGATCTTCCTCACCTCCACCTTCGCCTTCGAAAGCGCCGCTGCGGGCAAGCGCCATTTCGAAGGCGTGACCGGCATTCGTCCCGGCGGATCGGAAGGGCTGGTCTATTCGCGCTTCAACGGGCCGAATCAGGAAATTTGCGAGGATCGCCTGTCGGTATGGGAGGAGGCGGAGGATGCCTTGCTCTTTTCCAGCGGCATGTCGGCCATCGCCACCACCCTGCTGGCGCTGGTGCAGCCGGGCGACGTCATCGTGCATAGCGCGCCGCTCTATGCCGCGACCGAATCGCTGATCGGCCGGATCCTCGGCAAGTTCGGCGTGCAATGGATCGACTTCCCCGCCGGCGCGACCGAGGATGAGATTGGCGCCGCGATCGAGAAGGCGAATGGTCTGGGTCGCGTCGCCTTGCTCTATCTGGAAAGCCCGGCCAATCCGACCAATGTTCTGGTCGATCTGGAGGCGGTGGTCGCGCGGCGCGACTCGCTATTTTCGGGCGAGGAACATGTCCCGCCGATCGCGATCGACAATACGTTTCTGGGTCCGCTGTGGCACAAGCCGATCGCCCATGGTGCGGACCTCGTCATCTACAGCCTCACCAAATATGCCGGCGGACATAGCGATCTGGTCGCGGGTGGGGTGCTGGGTAGCAACGCGCTTATCAACAGCATCCGCCTGATGCGCAACACGATCGGCACCATCCTCGATCCCCATAGCGCCTGGATGCTGTTGCGCAGCCTAGAGACGCTGGAATTGCGGATGAGCCGGGCCGGCGAGAATGCGGAGAAGGTCTGCACCTGGCTGAAGGACCAGCCGCAGGTGGAGAAGGTCGTCTATCTGGGCTTTCCGGAGACGGAGAGGCAGGCGGACATCTATCGCCGCCACTGCACCGGCGCGGGATCGACCTTCTCGCTTTACCTCAAGGGCGGAGAGGCGGAGGCCTTCGCTTTCCTCGACGCGCTCAAGATCGCCAAGCTGGCAGTGAGTCTCGGCGGGACCGAGACGCTGGCCAGCCATCCTGCCGCCATGACCCATTTGTCGGTGCCGGCGGAGCGCAAGAAAGCGCTGGCGATCGGCGACAATATGGTGCGCATATCGATCGGTTGCGAAGATGCGGACGATCTGATCGCCGACTTCGCTCAGGCTTTGCGGCAGATCGGCTGAGTCATGACTCGTCCCCTGTTGTTGGTGGGCCAGCCTTTGCTGGCGCCACTGCTGCCGCTGTTGCGCACGGACCATGACGTCATCGCCCTGTGGGAAACGCCGGCATCCGACCAATTGCGCAAGGTCGATGCGCTGGTCTGGGCCGGCGAGTTTCCGCTCGGTCGCGACCTGATGGACGCCATGCCCCGCCTGACCCTCATCGCCTGCTTCACCGTGGGCTATGACGGGGTGGACCTGCCCCTTGCTCGCGAGCGCGGGATCGCCGTGGCCCATGCCGGCAATGCCAATGCGGAGGATGTGGCCGATCATGCGATCGGCCTGATGCTGGCCCATCGCCGCTGGATCGTGGCGGGCGATCGCCACCTGCGCGCCGGCGCGTGGACGATCGAGAGCAAGATGCGAACCCGCTCGATGAACGGCGCGCGCCTGGGTATCGTGGGGATGGGCGCCATCGGCATCGCCGTGGCGGAACGCGCACAGGCGATGAAGATGAAGATCGGATGGTGGGGACCACGGCCCAAATCCGACCTGCCCTGGCCCAGGGCGGATGATGTCGCCGCGCTGGCACGGGACAGCGACATATTGCTGGTCGCGGCCCGCGCCGACGAGCGCAATCGCGGCATGATCGACGCCGCCATTCTGGACGCATTGGGGCCGGATGGATTGTTGGTGAATGTCGCGCGCGGGCAGTTGGTGGATGAAAGCGCGCTGATCGCAGCATTGCGGAGTGGACGCCTGGGAGGCGCGGCCCTCGACGTGTTCGATCCCGAACCGACCGATCCTGCGCGCTGGGCCGATCTGCCCAATGTGGTGCTGACCCCGCATACCGGCGGCGCTACGCATGAAGCGGTGGGACGGATGGCGGAGACATTGATGGCCAATCTGGCCGCCCATTTCGCCGGACTGCCGCTGCCGTCGCCGGTTGCGGATATGATGTTGGAAAGAGGGTGAAGCTGCGGGTTTGGGAGAGGGTGAAAGCCCTTTCCCCTATCGACCTGCGACTATTTGCACCCGATTATCTTGCTGCCGGAACGAACGGGATCATCGTCCCGAAAGAGGTTCACCGATCCACGTGAAACAGCCGCCCTGGAGCATCGTCCGATGCGATCGAATCGGATGATGCTTCCGGAGGTTTTATTGTCCGAATTTTGCGAGCCGTCAGCTGTGACAGCTGACTTCAAAACGCTCTAAGCCGATCAGAATTTGAAGACGGTGCCCAGATAGACGGCCTGGCTGTCCTGGCGATCGTCGGTCATCGGGGTCAGGCGACCTGCTACGCTATTATTATAGCGCACACCGGCGGTGACGTTCAGGTTGCGCGTCAGCGAATAGGAGCTGGCCAGATCCAGCGAATAATCCTTGTCCGCCGAAGGATTGCGAACCGTCGCCGCCGCACCCGGCTCACGACGGGTTTCCAGCATCACCTTGGTGCTGAAACGATCCTTCTTGCCGTCATCCAGCGAGAAATTCTTCGCATCGACCATGGTCTGGACTGGTACGGGGTCCAGTGCCTTGCGACCGACGGCGTCGGGCAGGGCGAACTTGCGCCAGTTATGCGCACCGTTCAGGCTGAACGCGACCGGTTTGATATCGACCATGTCGATCGTGCGATTGACGGCAACGCGATCGTCACCTGCAGCCCGCACCATCACGGTGACCGAACGCTGGCCGCTGAGCGAGCCGCTGGTCGGGGTAAAACGGAAACCACGCTGATTCGCGGATGCAACGATCTTGGCATAAGCCGCGGCCAGGCGCGGATCCTTGATCGTGGGCGTAAAGGAGCCGATGCTGCCCAGCGAAGCGGGCGCTTCGGGGCGCAGGCGGGCCAGATCGGTCACGGCACCGATGGCGGGTGACAGCAGGAAGCCAGTCACGGCAATCGCCGCACCCGTTCCCAGCAAATGTCCCCTTTTCATAACCATGACCCGACTCTTGTTCCCACCCGATATATTTGACAACGCTTTACACCGCAAAAGCCTCCATTGGCTAGGGGCGGAAGGGCTTTTTGTCTGAGCTGTTGCACGGAATACACAGACTCCGGCGCCGCCGCGTGAACGCTACCATCGCAACCTGTCGCACTGGAGGGAAGGCTTCCCCACGCTAGCCCTTGCCCCATGGCGCACGGCCACTATAGAAGCGGGCAGTTTTTCGTCTTTTCTAGCTAGGACATGCCTGATGGTCCGCCGCCTTTCCGCCTCTGCAACCGCCGGCCTGCTGCTGGTCGCGATCCTGCCGCTTGCCGCCTGCGGTGGCGGTTCCAAGGATCGGCCCAAAGCCGACATCGCCGCGTCGAAGGTGACGACGATCGGCGTGAACGCCTATCTATGGCGCGCGTCGCTGGACACTTTGTCGTTCATGCCGATGGTGCAGACCGATTCGAACGGCGGCGTGATCGTCACCGACTGGTATGCCAATCCCAACACGCCCAATGAACGGATGAAGCTGACCGTGTCGATCCTGGACCAAGATCTGCGCGCCGACGCGCTGCGCGTTGCCGCCAGCCGCCAGGTCAATCAGGGCGGCCAGTGGGTCGATGCCCCGGTCGCCGCCGCCACCGTGCAGAAGCTGGAAGAGATCATCCTCACCAAGGCGCGCGACCTGCGCCGCACGGCGATCGGCTGACCTGAACCCTTTGCGGGCATGATAAATGCCCGATTTTTCGAACCTTTCGGGCTGGGCTTTGCAATAGGCCCAGCCCGCCCGCATTTGTAAGGACATGACATGCAGAGGCGCTTCAACCCGCTGGAGGCCGACGCCCGCTGGCAGGCGACATGGGACAAGCAGCAAAGCTTCAAGGCGGACGACGCCTCGACCAAGCCGCGATCCTATGTGCTGGAGATGTTCCCCTATCCGTCGGGGCGCATCCATATCGGTCATGTCCGCAATTATTCGATGGGCGACGTGCTGGCGCGCTTCCGCCGGATGACCGGCCATGAAGTGCTGCATCCGATGGGCTGGGACGCCTTCGGCATGCCGGCCGAAAATGCGGCGATGGAAAAGAAGGTCCATCCGGGGTCGTGGACCCGCGACAATATCGCCAATATGCGCGCGCAGTTGAAGAAGCTGGGCTTCGCGATCGACTGGAGCCGCGAACTCGCCACCTGCGAGCCGGACTATTATGGGCATGAACAGGCGCTGTTCCTGGACATGCTGGAAGCGGGCCTGGTCTATCGCAAGGAGTCGGCGGTCAATTGGGATCCGGTCGACATGACCGTGCTGGCCAACGAGCAGGTGATCGACGGGCGCGGATGGCGCTCGGGCGCGCTGGTCGAAAAGCGCAAGCTGAGCCAGTGGTTCCTCAAGATCACCCAGTTCGCCGACGACCTGCTGGAGGGCCTGAAAGGTCTGGACCAGTGGCCGGACAAGGTGCGCACGATGCAGGAAAACTGGATCGGCAAGTCGGTCGGCCTGCAATTCAGCTTCAAGCCGGTCGCACCGTTCGACACGGAGATCGAGGTCTATTCGACCCGGCCCGACACGATTTTCGGCGCCAGCTTCGTCGCGATCGCGGCGGACCATCCGGTCGCGCAGGCGGTAGCGGCGAACAATCCGGATGCGGTCGCCTTCATCGAAAAATGCAAGGAAGGCGGCACCACGGCGGCCGAACTGGAAACGGCGGAGAAGCTGGGCTTCGACACCGGCCTGACCGTCGCGCATCCTTTCGATCCCGAATGGCATCTGCCCGTCTTCATCGCCAATTTCGTGCTGATGGACTATGGCACCGGCGCCGTCATGGGCGTGCCGGCGCATGACCAGCGCGACCTGGACTTCGCGCGCAAATATATGCTGCCGGTCGAGCGTGTCGTCGCGCTGGAAGGGGAGGCCGACGCGCCGATCCACAACGAAGCCTATACCGGCCCCGGCAATCTGGTGAACAGCCGCTTCCTGGACGGCATGACCGTCGAGGATGCCAAGGCCGCCGTCATCGGCCGCGCCGAATCGGAAGGCTGGGGCGCGGGCAAGACCGTGTTCCGCCTGCGCGACTGGGGCGTGTCGCGCCAGCGTTATTGGGGCACGCCGATCCCGGTCATCCATTGCGAAGATTGCGGCGCGGTGCCGGTGCCCAAGGCGCAGTTGCCGGTCGTGCTGCCCGACGATGTCAGCTTCGACATTCCGGGCAACCCGCTGGACCGTCATCCGACCTGGAAACATGTCGATTGCCCGTCCTGCGGCAAGGCGGCGGTGCGCGAGACGGACACGCTGGATACGTTCGCCGATTCCAGCTGGTATTTCATCCGCTTCGCCAGCCAGCCGTCCGACAAGCCGTTCGATCGTGCCACGGTCGAGCAATGGCTGCCGGTCGGCCAATATATTGGCGGCGTGGAACATGCGATCCTGCATCTGCTCTACGCCCGTTTCTGGACCCGCGCGCTTCAACATATGGGGCAGCTGGACTTTGCCGAGCCCTTCACCGGCCTGTTCACGCAGGGCATGGTGACGCATGAGACGTATAGCCGCGAACAGGGCGAGGGGCTGCCCCCTGTCTATTTCGCGCCGGGTGAAATCACCCGCACGTCGGATGGCGCCACGCTGGTCGCGGACAATGCGCCGGTCGAAGTCGGCCGGGTCATCAAAATGTCCAAGTCGAAGAAGAATGTCGTCGATCCCGACGATATCATCGCCCAATATGGCGCGGACGCGGTGCGTTGGTTCATGCTGTCGGACAGCCCGCCGGAACGCGACCTGCCCTGGACCGAAGCCGGGATCGAAGGATCGTGGCGCTTCGTCAACCGCGTCTGGCGCCTGTTCGGCGAAGCCGACGCGTCGGCGCAGGGTGAAGACAAGGCGCTGGACCGCAAGCTGCACCAAACCGTCGATGGCATCGCCAAGGATATCGAGGCGCTGGGCTTCAACAAGGCCGTCGCCAAGATCTACGAACTGACCAACGCGATCGAGAAGGCCAAGCCGTCGGCATCGCGCACCGCCGCCATCCGCAGCCTGGCGCTGCTGGTCGCGCCGATGACGCCGCATCTGGCCGAAGAGGGCTGGGCGGAGATGGGCGGAGATGGGCTGATCGCCGACGCCGCATGGCCCACGGTCGATCCGGCGCTGCTGGTCGATGACGAGGTGACCATCGCCTGCCAGGTGATGGGCAAGCTGCGCGACACCATCACGGTGGCGAAGGATACGCCCAAGGACGAACTGGAAAAGCTGGCTTTGGCCGCGCCCAATGTCGTCCGTACGCTGGACGGCGCCACGCCTAAGAAGATCATCGTGGTGCCCGGTCGCCTGGTGAATATCGTGATCTGATAGACCCTGTTCGGATTGAGCCTGTCGAAGCCTTGTTCTTTTCCAAAGAGAAGAGCAGCCCTTCGACAAGCTCAGGGCGAACGGTTATGGAGTTTGGCATGAAGCGCATCCTGCCCCTTATCGCCCTGCCTTTGCTCCTCACCGCCTGCGGGTTGCGCCCCGTCTATGGCGGGGGTGGGCATGGGCCGGTGGCGCAGGCGCTGGGCAATGTCACGGTCGAACCGATCGAGGGCAAGGCCGGCTGGCTGATGCGCAATGCGCTCAACGATCGACTCGCCGCCATGCAGGGCGGGTCCGGCCCGCATTATAAGCTGGTGGTGAAGCTGGACGACAATATCGCCGGTTTCGGCCTGCGTGCCGACGCCGCCATCACGCGCGAGCGCCGTACGCTCCGGGCGCGCTATCAACTGGTCGACGAAAGCACCGGCGCGCAGTTGCTGGACGACACCGCCGGATCGGACGCGGGCATCGACGTCACCTCCAGCGAATATGCCACCATCGCGGCCGAAGATACGGCGCTGGAACGGCTGTCGCAGACGGTGGCGGACCAGATCATCACGCGTCTGGCAATATATTCGCGCAAGGCCGCCAATCCTTGAAAGCCAATCGCGGCCAGATCGAACGGGCGCTGGACGCGGCCGGTCAGACATCGGCTGCCGACACCCGCTTCTTCCTGCTCTACGGCCCCGATGAGGCGGGCAGCCAATCGCTGGCCAAGCGGCTGGAGCGGGCGATGGGGCCGCAGGCCGAACGCATCGACCTGGACGGCGCAACGCTGAAGGACGATCCCGCACGCCTTGCGGACGAAGCCGCCGCCTTCTCCATGTTCGGTGACAAGCGCTGGATTCGCGTCAACGGCATGGGCGAGGAATCGGTGCCGGCATTGACCGCCCTGCTGGAGGCGGAGGCTGCCGGCAATCCGGTGATCGCGGTGGCCGGCGCGCTCAAGGCGACATCGAAGCTGGTCAAGCTGGCGCTGGAGCATAAGGCCGTCATGGCATGCATCTCCTACCAGCCCGACGCGCGCGAATCGGAACAGATCGCCATCGGCATCGCCCGCGACGGCGGGTTGCGCCTGTCGACCGAATTGGCCCGACGCATCGTATCGCTGGCCAATGGCGATCGGGCGCTGATGAATGGCGAGATCGAAAAGCTGATCCTCTATCTGGACGCCGCGCCGGATCGTCCGCGCGAAGCGACCGCAGAGGCGCTCGATGCGCTATCGGCCGATAATCCCGATACGGAGGTCGCGCCTCTGGTCAACGCCGTGTTGGGCGGCGACCTGAAGGCCATGCACCGCGAACTGAGCAGCCTGAGCGAAACCGGTACGGCGATGGCCGCCGTCATCCGCCCGCTGCTGGGCCGCGCGATGCTCATCGCCAATATCCGCACCGATTTCGACGCCAGCGGTCGGCTGGAGGGTGCTGTCGATGCGGCGGGCAAGGCGGTCTTCTGGAAGGAGAAGGGGCTGGTGACGCGCCAGGTGCGGACATGGGATGCGCCCGGCATCGCCCGCGTCATCCAGCGCCTGCTGGACGCCGAACGCGCCACCCGGTCGGGCCGTGGCACCGGCGACCTGCTGGTCCGTCACGAATTGCTGGCGATCGCGCGGCAGGCGGCACGAGAGCGGGCCTGACCTCCCACAGTTACCTGAACCCGGACTTGAACCACCTGTCCTACAGCGCCATATTGCGTCCATGGACAAGCTGACCCTGAGCGAAGCCGAATGGCGCGACCGCCTTTCCCCCGAACAATATCATGTGCTGCGCGAAGCCGGCACCGAACGGGCCTTCACCGGCAAATATAACAGCAACAAGGCCGACGGCGTCTATTATTGCGCCGGCTGCGGCACCGAATTGTTCGATGCCGAGGAAAAATATGACAGCGGGTCGGGCTGGCCCAGCTTCACCGCCCCGGTCGATATCGACGCGGTCGAGGAGATTCGCGACGCCAGCCATGGCATGATCCGCACCGAGGTCCGCTGCGCCACCTGCGAAGGGCATCTGGGCCATGTCTTCCCCGACGGTCCTGGCGTCAATGGCCTGCGTTATTGCATGAACAGCGCCGGCCTCGCCTTCAAGCCGCGCGACGAGGCGTAATTACGGCCAGTGTCGGCGCGGCCTGCGCATCCTTTCCCCGCCGCCTGCATCATGACTGCATGAGTGCCGTTCATTCCCGGTAAAGCGCCATTCCCCATGGACGGCGCGACGGTCTTTTTCCGCGCCGGTTGCATGATTTGCGCTGGCCGGGGCCGGGATTAGCGCGTATCCGAGGCGGCACAAATGGCAGGATCTAGCAAGAGCAAGGGCGCGCCGCGTGGCCGCGCGAAGACATGGGCGTTGCGCGGGCTGAAGATCGGCCTTGCTGCGGCGGTCGCGGGATTTTTGGCACTCGTGATCGCAGTGGTCATCGCGATGCAGTCGCTGCCCAACTATGACAGCCTGAAATCCTCCCCCAACGGACAGATGATCCGAGTCCATGCCGCCGACGGCAGCGTGATCGTGTCGCTTGGGCCGAGTTTCGGCCAATGGTTGAGCTACGACCAGATTCCCGAAGTGATGGTCGATGCCATGGTTTCGACCGAGGATCGCCGCTTCTATCTGCATCCCGGTGTCGATCCGATCGGCATGGCGCGCGCCGCCTGGGTCGCGGTGGAACGGCGCGGCACCGGCCGCCGCTGGCAGGGCGCTTCGACCATCACCCAGCAGGTGACGCGCAACATCTTCCTCAACAACAGCTATAGTTTCGGCCGCAAGATCCGCGAAATGGTGCTGGCGCTGGCGCTGGAGCGCAAATTCTCCAAGCGGCAGATCCTCGAACTTTACCTCAACAAGGTCTATTTCGGCGGTGGCGCCTATGGCATCGATGCGGCGAGCCGGAAATTCTTCGGCCATCCCGCCACATCGCTCGACCTGCCCGAAGCGGCGATCATCGCCGGTCTGGTGAAGGCGCCGTCGAGCTATTCCCCCACCGCCGACGCCGATGCCGCGATCGGCCGCGCCGGCGTGGTGCTGGACCTGATGCAGGAAAATGACGCCATTTCCGCATCGCAACGCGCCGGCGCCGACCTGTCCAGCGTGAAGATGGCGCCCGAGCCGCCGCAAAACAGCGTGCGCTACTTCACCGACTGGGCGCTGCCGCAACTCGACCTGCTGATCGACGAGCCGAACGAGCCGCTGGAAGTCTATACCACCATCGACCTTGGCATGCAGAATGCCGCGACGTCCGCGATCAAGGCCAATGTGCCGGGCGGCACGCAGGGCGCGCTGGTCAGCCTGGACCGCGATGGCGCGGTGCGGGCGATGGTCGGCGGCCTGGACTATGTGACGTCCAACTATAATCGCGCGACCACCGCGACGCGCCAGCCCGGATCGGCCTGGAAGATCTTCGTCTATATGGCGGCGCTGGAGGCGGGCTATACGCCCGACACGGGCGTCACCGACGAGCCGGTGACGATCAACGGGTGGAGCCCACGCAACGCCAATGGGCGCTTTGCCGGCGATATCGACGTGCGCACCGCCTTTGCCTATTCGATCAATACGGTCGCGGCGAAGCTGGGCGTGGAGGTCGGTTTCCCGACCGTGGCCGACATGGCGCGCCGCTTTGGCGTCACGACGCCGGTCAACACTCATCCCTCGATGGTGCTGGGCACGTCGGACGTGCGCCTGATCGACATGACCCGCGCTGCTGCGTCGATCGCGCGCAAGGGGATTGCGGTGACGCCCTATGGCATCACCAAGGTGACGACGGCCGACGGCCGGATGCTCTACCAGCATCAGGATGATACGAGCCGCGTGCTGGTCGCCCCTTGGGTAGCCGCCGGCATGACTGACCTGATGCAAACGGCCGTGTCGACCGGCACCGGCAAGGCGGCGCAGATCGGTCGCCCGGTGGCGGGCAAGACCGGCACGACGTCCAGCAACAAGGATGGTTATTTCCTGGGCTTTTCCAGTGGCATCACCACCGGCGTCTGGATGGGGCGTGACGATGCCAAGACTGTAGGCGGCCTACAGGGCGGCCGCGCGCCTGCGCGGGCGTTCGCCGACTATATGAAGGTGGCCGTGTCGAAGCGTCCTGTGGAGCAGTTCGAGACGCAGGTCACGCTGCCGGAATGGCAGCTGGAGCCGGATGACGAGGCCTATTATGGCAGCCCGGACAATGGATCGGGCGGTGTGGACAGCGGCATGATGGTCGATGAAAACGGCCTGCCGGTCCAGCAGCGTCAGCGGCCTGCGCCGTCCGGTGATGAAGGGGACGATCAGCAGTTGGAGGTCGATCCCGACGATCGTCCGCAGCCGCCGCGTATCGACCAGCAATGGATCGACAATGTGCTGGGCCGCGATCATCAGCGGCAGCAACAGCAGCAGCCCGCCACTCGGCCTTCCCCCAATCCCTGATCGGCCCGGCTGGACCGATAGGGAAGGGGATGGGAAGCCGGGCCTGCGCAGTGCATCAGCGACGGGCCAGCTGAACGACGGGGGCATTGTGGCTGATGGCCAGACCATCCTGCGCCCATTCGCTCTTCGAGCGACACTGCGTCACCGGGATGATCGAACCGGTCAGGGTTTCGCGGAAGCAATAGCGATCGGTGGAGGCGTCATAGGTCACCTTGGCGCCGCCGAAACGGCCTTCCGGCTGTGCAAAAGCAGGCGTGGCAGCGGCCGAAACGGCAACGGTGGCAGCGACGATGGCGGCGGCGAAAGCGATGGTCTTCATGGTCTTGGTCCTTCCCTGAAATGTCTGCGATGATCCGTCATGGGTCATGCCAACGACATTGCAGGGGGCGTGCCAGTTTCAGAAAAGCCACGAAAATCTAGGGTTTCGGCTTGCTCCACCCTTGCTCTTGGTGAAATATTTACAATTATTCGGTGAAAAATCCCGATTAGTAAGGATTGGTTCATTCCACTTCGCGATGCGCATGAATGATCGTCAGCCTTTCGCCTTGTCATTGATTGCCCAGCGCGTCGGCTCCGCTGCACCGGCATCGGGCAACAGGAAGTCCACCTTCCCACGGCCGAAGTCGATCGCCACCCGATCAAACACCCTGAGCGCACTGATCCCCAGCAGCAGCGCCGGCTTGTCCTGAAGACCCAGTTCCGCAAAGGGGCTGGCATCGGCGAACAGGACCGGCACCTCGATCAGGTTGACCCGGCCCATCCGCACGCCCTTAATCCGCCCGACCTGCCCGGTCAGTGTCCCGCCCGTCACGCTGGTCAACGTCGCCTCCAGCATCGCGGGCGCGCGCTTCTTCGCCAGCAGCTTGTCGCGCAGCGCCAGATTGCCGATACTGAATACGCTGCCGGTATCCAGCATGATATTGACCCGCATGCCATTCACTTCGGAATCCAGCAGAATCAACTGGCCGCGCTTGCGCCGCGCCTCCACCACTATCGTGTCGGGATCGACCGCCAGCCGCCGATTGCTGTTGCTGCTCGCAATTTCCATTCGCCCGGTGCGGAAATTCAGCGTCACCCGCTTGGCATGCAGACTGTCCAGCCCCAGCAGACCCGCCGCGCCCAGATTCTCACCCTCCAGCACGGGCGCTTCGATATCGTCGATCGTGCCGGCGCCAAAGCCCAGCCGCGGGACCGCGACCGTCTGCGCCTGCGACCGGCCGGTCATGCTGAGGATCGTGACATTGGCGCGCGGCGCCAACGCCAACCGCTGCGCCAGATCGCGCGCGATCACGGTCCGCTGCGACCCGGTGTCGATGATGAAGTTCCACGGCCCCTTGCCGTCGATCGAAATGGGAATGGTGACACGATCGTCCAGCGGCGGGCCGGTTTGCACGATGGTCGGTGGTATATCGGGGTCAAGGGCGGTAGCCGGGACGGGCGCTACCCCATCCTGCGCGGCGCGGATCGGCCCCCCGATCGTCAAGCCGACGCCGAGTAGAGCCACCAAGGAGACAGCCAGGAAAACCGGGCGCCGTCCCATATCCTCATCCTTCCATTTTATATCCTTCTTATATCATGGAAGGCCATCGTCGCGCCAGCGCCACCACCCGGCCCGCATCGGGGCATAAAAGGCGATTTTCCGCTGCTGCCAGCGATTGTCCTAGCTTGACTTGATGCCCCTGCGGTCGTTAAACGCCAGACATTCCTTCCCGCCCGTCCGGAGCGGGGCTCGACCGGCATCCAGTCCGGTTCCAATCCTTCCTTTTCCGGCCCTTAGATCACCCTCTCTCCATCGGACCGATTCGCATGCATCTCAAGGATCTTAAAAAGACCATTCCAGCCGACCTCGTCACCATGGCGGAGGAATTGGGCGTCGAAAGCGCGTCGACGCTGCGCAAGCAGGATCTGATGTTCGCGATCCTCAAGGCCGAGGCGGAAAATGGCGAGCAGATCATGGGCGAGGGCACGATCGAAGTGCTGCCGGACGGCTTCGGCTTTCTGCGCAGCCCGGAAGCCAATTTCCTGGCCGGCCCCGACGACATCTATGTGTCGCCCAATCAGGTCCGCAAATTCGGCCTGCGCACCGGCGACACGGTCGAAGGCGAAATCCGCGCGCCCAAGGATGGCGAGCGCTATTTTGCCCTGACCAAGCTGACCACCGTCAATTTCGACGATCCCGATGTCGTCCGCCACCGCGTCAATTTCGATAACCTGACGCCGCTTTACCCGGAACAGAAGCTGACGCTGGATCCGGGCGACCCGACCCAGAAGGACAAGTCGGCCCGCGTCATCGATATCGTTTCGCCGCAGGGCAAGGGCCAGCGTACGCTGATCGTCGCGCCGCCCCGCGTCGGCAAGACGGTGATGCTCCAGAATATCGCCAAGGCGATCACCGACAATCATCCCGAAGTCTTCCTGATCGTCCTGCTGATCGACGAGCGCCCGGAAGAAGTTACCGACATGCAGCGCAGCGTGAAGGGTGAGGTCGTGTCCTCCACCTTCGACGAGCCGGCGACCCGCCACGTCCAGGTTGCCGAAATGGTGATCGAAAAGGCCAAGCGCCTGGTCGAGCATAAGAAGGATGTCGTCATCCTGCTCGACTCGATCACGCGCCTCGGCCGTGCCTACAACACCGTGGTGCCTTCGTCGGGCAAGGTGCTGACCGGCGGCGTGGACGCGAACGCGCTCCAGCGTCCCAAGCGCTTCTTCGGTGCCGCGCGTAACATCGAGGAAGGCGGTTCGCTTTCCATCATCGCCACCGCGCTGATCGACACCGGCAGCCGCATGGACGAAGTCATCTTCGAAGAATTCAAAGGCACCGGTAACTCGGAAATCGTGCTGGACCGCAAGGTCGCGGACAAGCGCATCTTCCCGGCGCTGGATGTCGGCAAGTCCGGCACCCGCAAGGAAGAGCTGCTGGTCGAGAAGGGTACGCTCAGCAAGATGTGGGTGCTTCGCCGCATCCTCATGCAGATGGGCACGATCGACGCGATGGAATTCCTGCTCGACAAGATGAAGGATTCCAAGACCAACGAGAATTTCTTCGACTCGATGAACCAGTAAGCGTTGGGGCGATTGCACCGATCGCCACATCGACGCATCCGATATTTTGCCGTCAGAGCCGGGCCATGTATATGGTCCGGCTTTCTTCTTAGCTTCAAGTCAGGGACGTCAGGCCGCCATGTTCGACCTTCTCGCCACCGCCGCTTCGGCTGCTCAGGGGATCGGCTCACCTGCCGATATCTGGCAGCATATCGTCAATGATTTCAGTAATATCACTTCGCCATCCGCGCTGTCGGCCTTCGTTCAGGTGCTGATGATCGACGTGCTGCTGGCGGGCGACAATGCCATCGTCGTCGGTGCGCTCGCAGCGGGCCTGCCCGCCGCCCAGCGCAAGAAGGTGATTTTGATCGGCATCATCGCCGCATTGGTGCTGCGCATCGCCTTCGCACTGGTGGTCAGTCAGTTGATGCAGATTGTCGGCCTGATCCTGGCGGGCGGCTTGCTGCTGCTGTGGGTCAGTTGGAAGATGTGGCGCGAACTGCACCCGGCGCGTGGCGCGGACACGCCCGACGATCCGAGCGACGATGATGTGTCGGGCCTGCGCCCGGCCAAGAGCTTCGCCGCCGCCGCCTGGGCCGTCGCGGTCGCCGACGTGTCGATGAGCCTGGACAATGTGCTGGCGGTCGCCGGCGCGGCGCGGGATCATCCCGGCATATTGATGATCGGGCTGGTCCTGTCGGTCGCACTGATGGGCATCGCCGCCAATGTCATCGCCCATTATATCGAGCGCTTCCGCTGGATCGCCTATGTCGGCCTTGCCGTGATTCTCTATGTCGCGGTGAAGATGATCTATGATGGCTTCGTCGACCAGCAAGTCGGCATATTGACGCTGTTCAGCTGACGACAGGCCGGCGGGCGTTCACTCGTCCGCCGGCCCCTTATGCCCCACGGGGCGCCATGGCTGGGGCGCTATCCTGGCCGCCTTGTCCCCCAGCCACCAGCGCAGGGGGATGCGCCGTTCGGCTATGCCGGGCAGGCTCCAGACATCCCAACCGGTCAGCGGCCGAAACGGATTGCGCCGCCCATAGGCCCATAATTCGATCCGCGTTGCCGGCACGCTCGCCTGGGCACGGGCATGAAAGCCGAACGTATCGGCAATCAGCAGCGTATTGGCCGGCACCGCAAAACGGGTGGGCGCGGGCAGGCCCAGCGCGGCCAGTTCCGATTCCTCGACCCGAAAGGATCCGCGCGCGGACAGGCGGCATGTCCCGTCCCGCACCGCCAGGCTGCGCTCCCTTTCCCAGGCGATGCGCTGCGGCGTCAACCGGTGCGATCCCCGCACATAAGCGAAGGGGCCGCTTTCCATCGGCACATCCTCCAGAAACAGCCACGCCTTCATGTTCGGATAGAAAGTATCCGAATGGAACTGCGTTTGCGGGTCGGGCGGCGCATCATGGCGGCGGGGGAGAATGGACTGGATGTAGAGAAGCGGTTCGATATCGAAGCTGGCGACATAGCGGGATAGCCCGCGCCAGCGGCGATCTTGGTGAAAATCGGCAAAGGCGGGAATGGCCTGACGCGCTGTGCCGTCAAGTGCCAGGCGGCGCGTGACTGCATCCCCCTGAACCGTCTCGCGTGCCGGGCCACGATAGGCCAATATCTGCTGTTGCAGCGCGGCGAAAATCGCGTCCGGCAGGAAGTTGCGGATCTCCACCACGCCATCGCGATCGAATGCCGCCCGGTCAGCCGGATCTACCGCCCCCGCCAACCCCGCGCGGCGTCGATCCGACATCGCATGGGCCAGGCGAAGGCGTGCGACATGCAGACCCCAATGGTTGAGCCGAGACGAACCGATCAGCGGATTGTCGACAAAGGATTTGGCGCCAGTCAGCAACTGGGCGCACCAGATGGGGGCGAAAAAAGGGGCCATGGCACGCATCAAGGGGGTAGATGCCATGGACTTGTAAGGACGTCGAGGCGAATATTGCTTTGATTTGCAATTGCAGCAACTTGTCAGAAAAGGCGCGACGAGGCGCGCCTTTTCCGAGTTCTTCAGGGGATGAGGATCGTCGTTCCCGTCGTCTGCCTGGCCTCCAGCGCACGATGCGCATCGGCCGCGTCCGACAAAGCGAAGCGTTGGCCGATCACCGCCTTCACCACGCCCCGCCGCATTCGGTCGAACAAACGATCAGCCGTATTGGCCAGATCCTTCGCCGTCGCAATATAATCGAACAGGGTGGGGCGCGTGACGAAGAGCGACCCGCCCCGGCTGAGGTCCAGCAGACTGACCGGCGGCACCGCGCCCGATGCATTGCCATAGCTGACCATCATGCCGCGCCGCTTGAGGCTGGCGAGCGAGGCGGCCCAACTATCCTTGCCGACGCCGTCATAAACGACATCGACGCCCACGCCATCGGTCAGGTCGCGCACCTGCACGGCCAGATCGTCGAGAGGACCGTGAAGGCTATGGTCGGCCAAGACCGACGCCGCCTTTTCCGCCGATCCGCAATGGGCGATGACGATCACACCCTTGTCGCGCAGCCACGGGACCAGCACCGATCCGACCCCGCCCGCCGCCGCATGCACCAATGCGACCTGTCCGGCTTTCAGCGGCACGATATCCTCGGCCAGATAACAGGCGGTCATGCCCTTGAGCATCATCGCCGCCGCGTCCTGCGTCGATACACCGTCCGGGATGCGCACGACGCGATCGGCGGGCACGATGCGATGGGTGGCATAAGAGCCCAGGCCGCTGGCGCAGCCCACCACATCGCCGACCGCAAAGTCGCTGACGCCCGATCCGACCGCGACGATCCGGCCCGCGCCTTCCGACCCCAGCGGCGTGGGCAGGGGTGCGGGGTAAAGGCCGGTGCGATAATAGGTATCGATGAAGTTGAGGCCGACCGCGTCCTGCGCGATCAGCACCTCGCCATCAGCGGGCGTGCCGGGATCGAAATCCTCGCGCGCGATCACCTCCGGCCCGCCATGGCTGAGGGCCACCATCCGCCATGCGCCGCTCATCAGGCGAGATGCTCGGCAAAGAAATCGGCCGTGCGCTTGTCGGCCAGTTCCGCCCCCACCTCGTCACGGCGCTTACCCGTCTCTGCGGCAAAGCCGTGGTCCAGCCCTTCATAATCGAACAGGGTGACATGGCGATTGTCGGCCAATCCTTCGTGCATCGCCTTTTGCGCATCGGGCAGGACGAAATGGTCGGCGGTGGGGACATGCAGCAGCACCGGCTTGCCGATCGCCTGCTGCTCACTCAGCAGTCCGTCGATACCCACGCCATAATAGCCGACAAAGGCATCGCCATCGGTGCGGCAGGCCGCCATGAAGGCGAGCCGCCCGCCCAGGCAATAGCCGACCAGCCCGACCTTCTCCGCCCCGGCGGCGCGCGCCGCCTTGATCGTCGATTCGATATCGCGAATGCCCTGATCCTGATCGAATTTCTGCATCAGGCCGATGGCAGTCTCAAACTCCGCTGGTACATCGGCATCCAGTTCGACGCCCGGCTCCAGCCGCCAGAACAGATCGGGGGCGTAAGCGACATAGCCGGCCTTCGCCCAGCTGTCGCACTTGCGCCGGATGCCTTCGTTCACCCCGAAAATTTCCTGGATGACGATGATCGCCGTTTTGGCATCGTTTTCGGGCTGCGCCACATAGGCGTCGAACTGGCCATCGCCGTTCAACGTGCTGATCGGGGTGAAATCGCCCATGTCGATATCCTTTTTCGCTGGAAATATGGGCGGCATATTGGCCGTTCCCAAGCCCGGCGCAACCGCCCGCTACGTTTAAAATTTGCGTTGGTACGGGCAATTGCGGCATGACGACCGCATCGCGATGATAATGCCGTACAGGGAAGGGCAGGGACATGAAGGTTACCGTCGATGTGGACTGCACCCCGGCCGAAGCCCGCGCCTTTTTGGGGCTGCCCGACGTGACGCCCATCCACGACAAATATATCCGCACGATGCTGGACGGCTTTGACGGCATCGGCAGTGCCGAACAGATGGAGACGCTGTTCAAGAGCTTCTCACCCATGGGTGACGCGGGCATGCGCCTGTTCCAGCAGATGATGAATATGGGGCTGGCCGGCATGTCGGGCGGCAGCGACAAGAAATAAGCATCATGTGCGGGCAGGAGGGCGACACCATCTTCGCCCTGTCGAGCGGTCCGCCGCCGGCGGGTATAGCCGTTATTCGGGTAAGTGGTCCGCAGGCCGGTATCGCGCTTCAGGCACTGGCGCGGCGTTTGCCTGCGCCGCGCACCGCCAGCCTCGCATTATTGAAAGACCCGCGTGGCGACGCACCGCTCGATCGCGCCTTGCTGCTTTGGCTGCCCGGCCCCGACACGGTGACGGGCGAGGATATGGCCGAGTTGCATTGCCATGGCGGCCGCGCCGTGGTGGCCGCCGTCGAGGAGGCATTGGGCGCAATGGCCGGCCTGCGCCGTGCGGAGGCCGGCGAATTTACGCGCCGCGCCTTCGCTCATGGGCGCATGGACCTGAACGCCGTGGAGGGCCTGTCCGATCTGCTGGCGGCCGAGACGCAAGGCCAGCGCCGCGCCGCGCTGTTGATGGCCGAAGGGCATTTCTCCCGCCGCATCGACGGCTGGCGTCGCACATTGCTCGACCTCAGCGCCATGGCCGAAGCCGCACTGGATTTCTCCGACGAGGATGATGTGCCTGACGCGGCGATCGAACAGCGGATCGGCGATGGGATCGCGGCATTGGCCTATGATGTCGCAGCCATCCTGGCCGCGCCTTCGGCCGAGCGCTTGCGTGACGGTGTCCGCGTGGTGCTGGCCGGACCGCCCAATGCCGGCAAGTCGACCCTGCTCAACGCGCTGGTCGGGCGAGAGGCGGCGATCGTATCCGATATTGCCGGCACCACCCGCGACCGGATCGAGGTACCTGCGGCGATAGGCGGCACCGCCTTCCTGTTCACCGATACGGCCGGGCTTCGCGATGAGACGGGCGACGCGATTGAGGCGATCGGCATCGACCGCGCCCGCGCTGCGCTGGACGCCGCCGATATCATATTATGGTTGGGCGATGCCGCAGACCTGCCAAGGGCCGACGCCATATTGATCGCCGCGCAGAGCGACCGCGCCGATGCCGTGCGCGACGGCCTCTCTCTGTCTGCGCGCACAGGCGAGGGAATGGATGTACTTATCGATGCGCTCCGTACCCGCGCCGCCGCGCTGCTGCCGGGGGAGGGTGACTATGCCCTACATGCCCGACAGAGACAGCGAGTTGGACAGCTGCACGACCATCTTCAGGCGGCCAGCGCGTCCACCGATCTTCTGATCATCGCCGAGGATCTGCGCCTTGCCCGGGGCGCCATCGACGCGCTGACCGGACAGGCCAGTACGGAAGATATGCTGGACAGGCTTTTTTCCGGCTTCTGCATCGGCAAATAGGCACTGTTCCACGTGGAACGCTTTTGACCACAGCCCCTATCATCTGATAAGGGCAGCGCATGCGAACAAGCTATGATGTGATCGTGGTCGGCGGCGGCCATGCCGGCTGTGAGGCGGCGGCAGCGGCAGCGCGCAAGGGCGCGTCGGTAGCGCTGCTGACCTTCGCGCGCGAAACGGTCGGCGCCATGTCCTGTAACCCTGCCATCGGGGGGCTGGGCAAGGGCCATCTGGTCCGCGAAGTCGACGCATTGGACGGGCTGATCGCGCGGGCCGCCGATGCCGCCGCCATTCATTATCGCATGCTTAACAGCAGCAAGGGCGCCGCCGTTCAGGGCCCTCGAGTGCAAGCCGATCGCAAACGCTATCGCGCCGCCATCCACCAGATGCTCGACGCGCAGACCGGGCTGGAGATTGTCGAGGGCGAAGCGGACGCACTGCTGGTCGAGCAGGATATGATCGCCGGGGTCGCATTGGCCGACGGTCGCATCCTTCGCGCTCCCGCGGTTGTACTGGCGACCGGCACCTTCCTCGGCGGCAAGCTGTTCCGAGGTGACGAGCGCGAGACGGGTGGTCGCATCGGTGAGCGGGCCGCCAGCACGCTGGGCGTTCAGTTGCGCGACCTTGGCCTGCCCATCGCCCGGCTCAAGACGGGCACCCCGCCGCGTCTCGACGGTCGGACGATCGACTGGGCGGCACTCGAAACCCAGCCTTCGGATGGAGAGGGGTGGACCATGTCGCCACTCTCCGCCGGACGCATTCTTCCGCAACTGGCCTGCGCCATTACCCGCACCAATGATGCGACCCATGCGATCATCCGTGATGGCATGAGCCGCTCGCCTTTGTTCAGCGGTGCGATCGAGGGGCGCGGGCCGCGCTATTGCCCGTCGATCGAGGACAAGGTGCTGCGATTCGGCGATCGTGATGGTCATCAGATTTTTCTGGAGCCGGAGGGGCTGGACGATCCGCTCGTCTATCCCAACGGTATCAGCACCTCATTGCCGACCGATGTGCAGATCGCCATGGTCCGATCCATGCCCGGCCTGGAGCGGGCCGAGATTGCCGTGCCCGGCTATGCGGTCGAATATGACCATGTCGATCCGCGCGCGCTCGATTCCACGCTGGAGGTGCGGCTGCTGCCGGGATTATTCTGCGCCGGCCAGATCAACGGCACCACCGGTTATGAAGAGGCGGCGGCACAGGGCCTGATCGCCGGCATCAATGCCGCTGCCCGCGCCGGACATGAGGCGCCGCTGATCCTGGATCGCGCCAGCAGCTATATCGGTGTCATGATCGACGATCTGGTCCTTCAAGGCGTGACGGAACCCTATCGCATGCTGACCGCGCGCGCCGAATATCGCCTGCGCCTGCGCGCCGACAATGCCGAGACGCGCCTCGGTCCGATCGGCCTGAACCACGGCGTGATCGGCGCCGGTCGCGCCGCGCGACTGGCAGAGCGCGAGGCGCTACGGGCGCAGATCGAAGCCGAACTGGCGACCCCGATGACGGCCAGCGAAATGGCGCGGGCAGGGGCATCGGTGCGGCAGGATGGCGCGCGCCGCAGCCTGTTCGAATGGGCACGTTTCCCTGAGGTGGATGGCGATCTGATCTGCACCCTTGCGCCGGCGCTGCGTAACGCGCCCGCCGATCTGCGCGACGAGATATTGGAGGACGCCCATTATGCGCCCTATCTTCAAAGACAGGATGCGGAAATTGCCGAGCTGCGCCGTAACGAGCGGGTCACCATTCCCGCCGATTTCGATTTTCAAACCATTGGGGGGCTTTCCACCGAAATGATCGAGCGACTGGACGCTGCGCGCCCTGATACGTTGGCCGCTGCCAGCCGCATTCGTGGCATCACGCCTGCGGCGCTTGCCGCCATTCTCGTTCATGTGCGCCGGGTGGCCGCGTGACCGAAGACGAAGCGCGCGCCTGGCTTCAGGATCAATTCGATGTTTCACGTGAAACATGGGCTTTGTTGGAGCGCTATGTCGCGACCCTGCTATCGGCGGCCGACGAACAGAATCTGATCGCGGACTCCACCAAGCCGCATATCTGGGCACGGCACATCGTGGACTCCGCCCAGTTGCTGACCCATGCCGGCGACGATGATGGACGGGACTGGATCGACCTGGGTTCCGGTGCCGGCCTACCCGGCATCGTCATTGCCTGCCTGGTCGATCGGCCGCTGATGATGGTCGAATCCCGCCGTAAGCGGATCGACTTTCTGAACGACGTCATCGCCGATCTGAACCTGGGCAATGCCCGCGTTTTCGGTGGACGCGTCGAAACGGTCCCGGCAACCAAGGCGGCCGTCATCAGCGCGCGCGCCTATGCGCCATTGCCCAAGCTATTTTCGTCCGCGCTGCACCTGTCCGATAAAAAGACCGTCTGGGTGCTACCAAAAGGGCGAAATGCGCAAAATGAACTGGAGGCGGCGCGTCCGGCATGGCAAGGTGTGTTTCACGTGGAACCGAGCGTAACGGACGCCGATAGCGCCCTCATTATCGCTCGGAACCTCGCTCCTGCTGGCAAGAAGAAAGGTCGACCATGATCCGTATCGCCATTGCCAACCAGAAGGGCGGGGTGGGCAAGACCACGACTGCAATCAATCTGGCGACCGGTCTGGCCGCCACTGGGCTTCGCGTATTGCTGGTCGATCTCGATCCTCAGGGGAACGCATCGACGGGGCTGGGCATCGGCCAAGCGGAGCGTGCTCAGTCCAGCTACGACCTGTTGGTCGGCAATTGCGCATTGGATGACACGATCGTCACGACGCGCGTCCCCAAGCTGGACCTCGTCCCCGCGACGCAAGATCTGTCCGGCGCGGAAATCGAGCTGATCGAATATGAAGAGCGGACCCACCGGCTTGCGCGCGTGCTGGATGAAGCGCAGCCGGGTCGCTGGGACATCTGCCTGATCGACTGCCCGCCTTCGCTCGGCCTGTTGACGATCAATGCCATGGTCGCGGCCCAATATTTGCTGGTTCCGCTGCAATGCGAATTTTTCGCGTTGGAGGGCCTGTCGCAACTGCTTCAGACGGTCGAGCGCATTCGGGGCCGGTTCAATCCCGGCCTGTCGATCATGGGCGTGGCTCTCACCATGTATGATCGCCGCAACCGCCTGACTGATCAGGTGGCGGACGATGTGCGCGCTTGCCTTGGCGATCTCGTCTTCTCGACCGTGATCCCGCGCAATGTCCGCCTGTCCGAGGCGCCGAGCCATGGCGTGCCCGCCCTTATCTACGACTTCCGCTGTTCCGGTTCGGAAGCCTATATGCGCCTGGCGCGTGAACTGATTGCGCGCCTGCCCCGACAGGAGGTTGCCGCTTGAGCGACGAAACGACCGACAAGCCGAAGATTGCCAAGCGTCCGCATGGCCTGGGCCGGGGCCTGTCCGCCCTGTTGGGCGATGCCGCGCGCGAAGAACCGGTGGCCGCAACTAATCCGCCCGCCAATGGCAAGGCGGTGCAGAGCATCGAAGTGTCGTTGATCCAGCCGCATCCCGAACAGCCGCGTCGTCATTTCGACGAAGGCGCGTTGCAGGAATTGGCCGACAGCATCGCCAAGCGCGGCGTGATCCAGCCGATCATCGTGCGGCCCCATGGCGGCGGCTTTCAGATCATCGCCGGCGAACGCCGCTGGCGCGCGTCGCAGCGGGCGCATCTGCATCGTATCCCCGCCATCGTGCGGGATTTCGATGAGCAGGAAACGCTGGAAATCGCGCTGATCGAAAATATCCAGCGCGAAGACCTGAACCCGATCGAAGAGGCGGAGGCCTATCGCAAGCTGATCGCCGAATTTCATCATAGCCAGGAGGCGCTGGGCCGGATCGTCGGCAAGTCGCGCAGCCATGTCGCCAATCTCATGCGCCTGCTGGAATTGCCCAAGACGGTGCAGCAGCAGGTAATGGAAAGCCGGATCAGCATGGGCCATGCCCGCGCCCTGATCGGCCTGCCCGATTCCGAAAAGCTGGCGCGCCAGATCGAGGAAAAGGGCCTGTCGGTACGCGACACCGAACAGATGGTGCGGCGCGTCAAGACCGGTGCGGAAGCCCCCGTCGCCCGCCGCAGCAGCAGCCCCGGGACCGGATCGACCAGCGACAAGGATCCGGACATCGCAGCCTTGGAACAGCATCTGGCCGATATTTTGGGCCTGAGGGTCGAGATCGCCCATGATGGCGGATCAGCCGGCGGCCATTTGTCGCTGCGCTATTCCAATCTCGACCAGTTGGACATGCTGTGCCAGCGCCTGTCGGGCGAACGTATCTGAGCCGGTCGGCGCGGCCGCCATGGCGGCGGACTGCGCCGAACCGGCCATGGCTCATTCACGCCATGTTCGCCTACGTGCGACGATAACTACCACTGGCATTTTGCCCCTTGGCTCCCTAGCTTGCTGGCATGGCCGACATGCTCTCCACCAACGCCCAGGCACCCATTCAGGCGCCCACCGTCATCCGTCGTCAGGACTATCGTCCGCCCGACTGGCTGGTCCCCGACATCGCGCTCGACTTCGACCTCGATCCTGCACGCACGATCGTTCGCACATTACTGTCGGTCACGCGCAATGGCGATCATGATCGGCCTCTGCGACTGGACGGCGATGGCATCGTACCGCTGGCGGTCCGCGTCGATGGGCGAGAGCTGACGCAGGAGGAATGGCATCTGGAAGCTGGCGCGTTGATCATCGCGCTGCCCGATGCCGCGCATCAGGTCGAGACGCTGGTGGAGCTGGCTCCTGAGGGCAACAGCAAGCTGATGGGCCTTTATGCCAGCGGTGGCCTGCTCTGTACGCAGTGCGAGGCGGAAGGCTTCCGCCGCATCACCTTCTTCCCCGATCGGCCGGACGTCCTGTCACGCTACAGCGTACGTCTGGAAGCGGACAAGGCCCGCTTTCCCGTCCTGTTGGCCAATGGCGATCCGATCGAGCAGGGCGACTTGCCAGATGGGCGCCACTGGGCGCGCTGGAACGATCCCTTCCCCAAGCCCTGCTACCTCTTCGCGCTGGTCGCCGGCGATCTGGCCTGCAACACCGACCGCTTCGTGACGATAAGCGGGCGCGAGGTTGCGCTTGGCATCTGGGTCAAGGAATCGGATGTGCCGCGCACCGCCCATGCGATGGAGGCGCTCAAGAACAGCATGGCCTGGGACGAACGCATCTATGGCCGCGAATATGATCTGGACGTGTTCAACATCGTTGCCGTCGCCGATTTCAATTTCGGCGCGATGGAGAATAAGGGCCTCAACATCTTCAATTCGCGCTACATATTGGCCGATCCGGAAACCGCGACCGACATCGACTATGACGGCGTCGAAGGGGTGGTCGCGCATGAATATTTCCACAATTGGTCGGGCAATCGCGTCACCTGTCGCGACTGGTTCCAGTTGAGCCTGAAGGAAGGCTTCACCGTTTTCCGCGATCAGAATTTCTCGGCCGACATGGGGAGCCATGCGGTCAAGCGGATCGAGGATGTCCGCATCCTGCGCGCTGGCCAGTTTCAGGAGGATTCAGGCCCGCTCGCGCATCCGGTGCGCCCGGAATCCTATATGGAAATCAGCAACTTCTACACGTCGACCATCTATAATAAGGGCGCGGAGCTGATCCGCATGATGGCGCTGATGATGGGCCCGGAACGGTTCCGTGCCGGCACCGACCTTTATTTCGATCGCCATGATGGCGAGGCTGCGACCTGCGAGGATTTCGTACTGGCGATGGAGGAGGGTGGGGCGATCGACCTGACCCAGTTCCGCCGTTGGTACGAGCAGGCGGGCACCCCCCATGTCCGCGCGCTCATCAGCCACGATCCCGTCAGCCAGAGCGTGGAATTGACGCTGGAGCAGAGCGTCCCGCCGACGCCCGGCCAGAGCGACAAGCAGGTGATGGCGATTCCGCTGCGCACGGCCCTGTTCGATAGCGCGACCGGCACCCATGGCGGCGACGAGCTGCTGCTTCTGACGCAAGCGAAGCAGAGCTTCACCTTCACCGGCTTCCCCAACGCGCCCGTCCTGTCGATCAATCGCGGTTTTTCCGCGCCGGTCATCGTGGAAACCAACCGCAGCCAGGCCGATCTCGCCTTCCTGTCGGCCCATGACGACGATCCCTTCGCCCGTTATGAAGCGATGCAGCAGTTGATGGTCAATGTGCTGGTCGGTCGGATTGCGGGGCAGGCGGTGGACGATCAGGCCGTGATCGACGCGGTGCGCAACACCATCACCGATACCGCGCTCGACCCCGCCTTCGTCGCCGAAACGATCCGGCTGCCCAGCGAAGCCTATCTGGGCGATCAGATGCGGCTCGTCGATCCCGATGCGATTCACGCGGCTCGTGACGCACTTCAGCAGAAGATCGGCGCGGAGCTGGAACCGCTATGGCGCGATATCCATGCGAAGACGAAGGCCAACGCCTTTGCCCTGTCACCCTCCGCCAAGGGCGGGCGCAAGCTGCGGAACGCCGCTTTACATTATCTCGTGGCCTCCGGCGCGACGGACGGCCCCGCCATCGCCTTCGCCCAGTTCGATGCGGCGGACAATATGACCGAGCGGCAGGCGGCGCTTGGCACACTGGCCAACGGCACCAGCGCGGAACGGGAAGCGGCGCTCGATATCTTCTACAATCGCTATCGTGACGACGCGCTCACGCTCGACAAATGGTTCCAGACTCAGGCCTTCGCCCTGCATCCCGACACCGTCGAACTGGTCGCGCAGTTGAGCGAACATAAGGATTTCACCTTGGCCAACCCCAATCGGGTGCGATCGCTCTATGGAGCCTTTGCCGGCAATCAATGGGCGTTCCATCATGCATCGGGCAAAGGCTATCGCTTGCTCGCCGATTGCATCATCGCGCTCGACCGGCTGAACCCGCAAACTGCCGCGAAGCTGGTGCCGCCGCTTGGCCGCTGGAAACGCTTCGAAGAAGGCCGCGCCGCCCTGATGCGCGCCGAGCTGCAACGCATCCTCGCCCAGCCCGGCCTGTCCAAGGACGTGACCGAACAGGCGGGGAAGAGTCTGGAATGAAGGAAAAAGGCCGGTCGCTGCATCGAAAGCGACCGGCCTTTTTGATCAATCCTTGACCGCTGCGGCCCAGGCGGCGACGTCCGCCGCCACCTTGTTCGCTGCCGCATTGAGCGGCGCGCCGACGGTCGTGGATTCGATCTTGCCGCTCACCGGCGCACTGGCAGTGAAGCGCTGACGGGCCAGCGCCACGCCGGCAGGGGTGGTCAATACCGCATCATAGGTCACGATCGCACTATGGCTGGCCTGGTCCACGGTGAAGGCGATCAGCTCGCCGCCCAGCCGTTGGCCGCCATCGCCGGAAAATTGCCCGGCATCCAGAACCACTCGGTCGGTGGTCGCCGTGATGGTTTCCGCCAGCAGACGGCGGAACAGGTGGCGCGGCGTATCGGCCCACTGCACCTTGGTCACATAGGCGACGCTGGTCGGCCCCAGCTGCACCGGCACGCGCACCGTATCCAGCATCTTGGGCGCATCGGGATCGGCGACGATCAGCGTCCGTCCGCCACCCGCCACGCGTCCGGCCCCGGCCGGCACTTTCTGCACGGCGTCCAGCGTCAGCAGCTGTGCCGGCGGCTTGGCGCCGATGGAAACGCAGCCCGACAGCAGCAGGCCAGCGGCAAGCGCCGTCAGCGCGCTCTGGTGTTTCACATGGAACATGGTCCGCATCTCTCTCATCTTGGGGGCCGGCTTCATGGCTTGTAGTCCGGCAGCTTGGGCGATCCGACCAGCGATCCGGCGCCCTGCTGGTCCAGCTTTTCCGCAACGCCGCGGAAGGAGCGCGACATTTCGCGCAGGTCGTGGACCAGCTGGTTGACCTCCGGCATGGTCTGCGTGCTGAACTGCTTCACGCCCGGCTGCGCTTCACCGATGGTCTTGTCCAGCGTCTCGATGCTGCGGGTGGCCGCCTGCACGCTCTTGCGCAGGTCGCCCATCAGCGGCCGGCCTTCCTCATTCAGCATCGTGTCGGTGGTGGCGGCCAGCTTGCCGATCTGCTCGACGGCAACGCCCGTGCGCTGCACGGCGATCCGCGCTTCGGCCAGCGTAGCGGCGATTTCCGGGCTGCGATCGGCCAATGCGCCCGATACCTTTTCGACATTGGCCAGGATGCCGGCGATCGACTGCTGATTCTTGTCGTTCAGCAATTCGGTCAGGCGCTCGGTCAGGGTCGACAGCCGCTCCAGCAGCTGCGGCGCATTGTTGAGCAATTCACCCAGCGCACCGGGCTTGGTCGGGATCACCGGCACGCCATCGGGGCAGGCGGCCAGCACATTGTCGGCCGGGCAGGCGATCGGCGGCGCGCCCTTGACCGCACCGTCCAGCACGACTTCGCTGACCCCGGTAAAGCCGACGCCCGCGATGGTCGCGGTCGTGCCCTGCAGTACGGGCGTGCCGTCCTTTACCGAAATGCGAACCTTCACGAAGCTCGGGTCGCGCTTCCACAATTCGATCTTCTCGACCTTACCGGACGGAACGCCGGAATAGTTGACGCTCGATCCCTTCGCCAGGCCGTTGACCGACTGTTTGAAAAAAATGTCATATTCCTTGTTCTCGCCATCCGACAGGCGCGAGAACCAGAAGGCGGCGGCCATGATCGCGGCCAGCAGCAACAGCGTGACTGCGCCCACCAGCACATGGTTGGAGCGGGTTTCCATATCCTATCGCCTTCCGTCCGACGGCCCCTGCGCCGCCTTTGTCTGTTCCCGGTCCTTTTCGCGCGACACCGCCGCCGTGGCGGCGCGGCCGCGCGGACCGTTGAAATATTCCTGTATCCAGGGATGATCGGTCGCCAGCAACTCGTCGATCGTACCGACCGCCGTCACCTTCCTGTCCGCCAACACCGCCACCCGATCGCAGATCGAATAGAGGGTATCGAGATCATGGGTGATGAGGAAGACGGTGAGGCCCAGCGTCTGCTGCAATTTCCGCGTCATCTCATCGAACGCCGCCGCGCCGATCGGGTCCAGGCCTGCGGTCGGCTCGTCGAGGAACAACAGGTCCGGGTCCAGTGCCAAGGCACGGGCCAGACCGGCGCGTTTCTTCATGCCGCCCGACAGTTCGGACGGATATTTGGGGCCAGCCTCGGTCGGCAGGCCGGTCATGCGGATCTTGTAGGCGGCAATCTCGTCGCGCAGTTGCGGGCCGATATTGGGATAATATTCGCGGATCGGCACCTCGACATTTTCGGCCACCGTCAGGGTCGAAAAAAGGGCGCCGCCCTGAAACAACACGCCCCAGCGCTTGCGGATCGCCAGCGCTTCGTTATCCGACCGGCCGACCATGGATTCGCCGAAGACATGGATATCGCCCGCATCCGGCGTCTGAAGTCCGATGATCGTGCGCATCAGCACCGACTTACCGGTGCCGGACCCGCCGACCACGCCCAAAATCTCGCCCTTGCGCACGTCCAGGTCCAGCCCGTCGTGAATCAGCTGATCGCCGAAACTGTTGCGCAGGCCGCGCACGGAAATGGCGATGCCGGACGTCTGCAACGCCGCTTCGATCCGCTCTTCCTCGGCCTGGCTGATTTCCTCTTCGCTCATCAGTTCCAGCCTACCCAGGTAAAGAAGACCGCGAAGAAGGCATCGATCACGATCACCAGGAAGATCGCCTGGACCACGGCCGCGGTGGTGCGCAGGCCGACTTCTTCGGCATTGCCCTTGACCTGCATCCCCTGGAAGCAGCCCGACAGGGCGATGATGATGCCGAACACCGGCGCCTTGATCAGGCCGACCCACAGGTCGGTGATCGGCACCACTTCGCGCAGGCGCTGGACGAAAGTGATGGGCGGGATTTCCAGCGCGATCGCGCAGAGGAAACCGCCGCCGATGACCGCCATGACCGACGCATAAAAGCCCAGCAGCGGCATCATGATGACCACCGCCAATGTACGCGGCAGGACAAGCGCTTCCATCGGCGACACGCCGATGGTCCGCATGGCATCGACCTCTTCGGTCAGCTTCATCGTACCCAATTGCGCCGCGAAGGCCGAGCCGGACCGACCCGCAACCATGATCGCGGTCATCAATACGCCGAGTTCGCGGAAGGTCAGGCGGCCAACCAGATTGATCGTCAGCATTTCCATGCCGAACTGGCGCAGCTGCACGGAGCCTTGCTGGGCGATGACGATGCCGATCAGGAAACTCATCAGGCCGATAATGCCCAGCGCGGACACGCCGACCACTTCGAACCGCTGCACCACGGCATTGAGCCGGAAACGATGGGGGTGACGGATGACCGCCCATGTCGCGATCAGGGTCGCGCCGAAGAAACCGAGCAGACCCATCAGCGTCGCGCCCGATGCGCAGACCGCCTCGCCAATCTGGCCCACCACGCGGCGCAGCGGATGGACATGGTCGGGCCGGATCGGCACCGGTTCGTCCAGCTCGCCCACGGCATGGATCAGGCGGCCGGCATCTTCGCTGCCGCCGCTAATCTCGCAGTTCAGTCGCTTGGCGGCGCGATGGATGGTCCAGGCGCCGATCGTGTCCATATGATCGACCTGCGACAGGTCGATGGCGGACACCGGCCCCTGCACGGCATCCAACCGGTCGGGCAGGTCGCCCAGACAGGCAATGGCAAGCGATCCCGAAAGCCGGACCACATTGCTGCCGTCACGATTTTCCTCGGTTAGATCGGCGGCTTTGTTCATGCGATGGGATTACTGGTCCATTATCGGTTGCACGGCAAGCCGAAACGGCCCATCCGCAAGCCAGAACGAAGCGCGGACAGAAAAGTTTCGGAAACGGCATGACGACATACAGGCTGGCCATCTACGACATGGACCGCACGGTGACTTTCAGCGGCACCTATACCGGCTTTCTGATCCATGTGGCGCGGCGGATGGCGCCGTGGCGGCTGGTGCTTTTCCCCTGCGTCATCCTGTTGATGCTGGCCTATGTGCTGAAACTGATCAGCCGCCAGCGGCTCAAGGAACTCAATCAGGCGCTGATGATCGGCTGGAATGTCGAGCGGGCGAAATTGATGCCGCATATCGAAAGCTATGCCGAAAAAGTCGTCGCCACCAACCTGCGCGCCGATGCGGTGGCGCAGATCGCGCAGGATCGGGCGGATGGCTATCGGCTGGTGCTGGCCACCGCCTCCTACCGCCTCTATGTCGAACCGATCGCACGGCGGCTGGGCTTCGACGCGGTGATCGCCACCGATCATCTGAGCCAGGATCTGCGTTATGTCCGTGCCAAGATCGCGGGCGAAAATTGCTATGACACGGGCAAGCTGCGGATGATCAAGGCGTGGATGGCGGCCGAAGCGATCGACCGGACCCAGGCGCATATCCGCGCCTATTCCGATCATGTATCGGACGCGCCGATGCTGGAATTTGCCGACATCCCCTTCGCCTCCAACCCGCACAAGCCCTTGGCTAAAATGGCGGCAGAGCGGGGATGGACGCGGGTGGACTGGAACTGACCGCCTGCATCCGTTCGGTAGTTTAGCGGGTCAGTCCGTCGATCGCCGCCCAGCCATCGGCGCCGATGCCGGCCAGCATATGTCGATGTTCAGCCTTCACGCCGCCCAATGCCATGACGGGCGCATCGATCCTGTGCGCCAACGCGGCAAAGCGTAGCCGGCCCAACGCTCCGACACCGACATGCGATCGGGTCGGAAAGAGGGGGGAGACGAAGCAGAGATCGGCGCCCCGTGCCGCCACCGCCTGCTGACGGTCATGCACGGCGCGGCTGAAGATCAGGGCGCGACTGACCCGACCTGCATCGCCATGCACCCCATCGGCCCGCCACGCCGCCGCCAGCCGCGCGTCGCCCGCCAGCAACAGCACCAGCCGCCGCCGCCGCGCGATCACCCGCAACGCGTCGAACAAGGCCCGGCGCGCCGCCGGTGCCGTACGATAATGGCGAAACACGATGCCCGCCCGTCCCTTGGGCAAGCGTCCCGCCGCCGCCAGCAGCGCCGTCGCCTCGACCCGCTCGTCGGTCATCAGCCAGAGCGCGGGCAGGGGGCTGGGCCGTTTTTTGCGGTGGCGGTTCGACATGGCCCTCGCCTATAGCAGCCCGCATGACCACAGACAGCCTCATCGACGCCGCCGAACGCCTCGCCACTTTGCGTGACAGCATCGACCGCGCCGCGCGCCTGACCGACCGCAGCGGCGACGCGATCAACCTGATCGCCGTGTCCAAGACCCATGATGCCGACGCCATCCGTCCGCTGCTCCATGCCGGGCAGCGCATCTTCGGCGAAAACCGGGTGCAGGAGGCGCAGGACAAATGGCCCGCGCTGCGCGAGGAATTTTCCGGCGTGGAACTGCATCTGGTCGGCCAGCTGCAATCCAACAAGGCGGCCGACGCCGTCGCCCTGTTCGACGTCATCCATGGTCTGGACCGCCCCTCGCTGCTGACCGCGCTGGCCAAGGCGATGGATGCAGCGGGCAAGCGCGTGCCCTGCTTCATTCAGGTCAATATCGGGGCGGAGGAGCAGAAGGGCGGCGCGCCTGTCGCCGATACGCCCGCGCTGATCGCGGCTGCGCGTGACGCCGACATCCCGATCCTAGGCCTGATGTGCGTCCCGCCCGCCGATATCGAGGCCGCGCCTTTCTTCGCCCTGCTCGCAAAAATGGCGCGGGAGGAGGGCCTACCGCGCCTGTCGATGGGCATGTCGGGCGATTATGAAACCGCCATCATGCTGGGCGCGACCGATATTCGCGTCGGCACCGCCCTGTTCGGACAAAGGCCCTCTCCCGCTCGCCCCGTTCCGGCGAGCGGGAGAGGGATGCTCAGAAACTCCCGCGCAAAGTGATGCCGTACGTCCTCGGTTCGGCCAGATAGGCGGAGATCAGCTGGTTGGCCATCGGCGCGCCGGCTGCAAACTGGCCGGTGGTCGACGTCGCCGGGCTGCTCGACTGAAGCGGGCTGGAGAAGGCGACCTGGCTGTAATTCTGGTTGAAGATATTCTGGCCCCAGAATTCCACGGCCCAGCGCTGTTCCGGCCCGCGAATGCCGATGCGGGCATTGACCACCGCAAAGCCGTCCTGCCGCTTTTCGGGGAACAGGTCCGACCCGGTGTTGAAGTCGCTGGTCACGCGCCCGTCGACATAGAACAGCGCCGACAGGCCCGATGCGCCGATATCCGGCGTCCAGGCCATGCTGGCGGTCGTCACCATCTGGGGCGCATTGCTGTTGATCGATCCGGGCAACAGGAACAGCGCCGGGTCGAGCGGTACGCTGCCATCGCCGCTGCCGACCAGCCGGTTGGCGAATTTGGCGCGGGCATAGGTCGCGCCGCCTGACACGCGGAAATTGCGCGCCGGGCTGACGCTGGCTTCCAGTTCGATACCCTGGCTGATCAGGCCCGGCCCGACATCGCCGCTATCGCAGGTCCGCGCCGCGCTCAGAGCGCTGTCGCAACCGTTGATGTTCTGCACGACGAAGCTGGTGCCGTTGAAGGTGTTCAGCTGGAAATTCTTGAACTCCTGTCGGAAGGCGGCGACGTTCACGCTCCATTTGGGCTGCACATATTTCAGGCCGATTTCGAAGCTGTCGACCTTTTCCGCGGCGAAGCGCAGGCTGGCCACGTCCGCATTGGTGCGCGGCGAGAAGACGGCAGGGACGGCATTAAGGCCGGTCGATCCCAGCTGGAACCGATCCAGATTATAGCCGCCCGCCTTATAGCCCTTCGAATAGCTGCCATAGAGCAGCAAGTCGTCGATCGGCTTCCAGGACAGGACCGCCGTGCCGGAAAATTCGCCGTCGCTGATCTTGTCGTTGAGGTCGAGCGCGTTGAGGCTGGTCGATCCGTTGCCCAGGCAGCCCAGGGTCAGGATGCCGCCGGCCAGCGTCGATGCGCTGCCCAGCGCGGCATTGGTGGCGATGCCGGGCAGGCCCGACGCCTGCAACGCCGCGCAGGTCGCGTTGTTATTGTTGAAATCGGCTGAGAAGCGCTTGCTTTCATGGGTGTAGCGCAGGCCCAGCGTCAGATCGAGCCGGTTGGTGATGTGGACGATATTATGGGTGAAGAGCGCCCAATTTTCACTCTTCTGCCGGTAAAGCGATGCGACGTCGCCCGTGCCCGAAGGAATCGCCGCCAGCGCGCGCAGGCCGTTGCCCAGGCCCGTCGAGATCGCCCCGGCCTGCGCCGCCGCGATGGGTGCCGGCACGCCACGCGCGATCAGCGCGGCGGTCAGCCCGGCATTGAGGTTCGCCTGCGTCCCGGTGATCAGCGGTTGGGTAGCAAGGCCGCTACCGCAGGCCGCCAGCTGTTGCGCCGTGAAGTTGCTCGTCGCGCCCGCACCCGCCATCAGGCGACAGGCCGCAAAGCGACCATAATCGGCACCGAAGCGGATATTGTCCTGCAATGTCAGCTTTTCGTTGGCGTAATAGCCGCCGACCAGCCAGTCGAGCTTGTCGTTGAAGGCCGACCCCTGCAACCGCAATTCCTGCGTGAAGGTCTTGAACTGGCGATAGGTGTTGGGATCGCGGTAGAGAAGGTCGGCGCGATTATAGTCATAATCGCCATAATCCTGCGATTTATAATCGCGATAGGCGGTGATGCTGGTCAGCTTCGCGCCGCCGAAATCATAGTTGATCTCGCCCGACACGCCCCAATCCTTGAGCTTGCTGACATAGTCTCGGCCCGGCGTCACATGCAGTTCCCGATCATAGGGATCGGTCGGGATCACGCTGCCCTGACCCGCCAAAATCGCAGCGATGCGGTTGAAGGGCGCGTCGGTATAGCCGCCGCCTGCCGCCGGACGCCGCTCGCGCGCCTCGATATAGGCCGCGCCGCAGCAGCTTTCGTCGCGATTGGTATAATCGCCGATCAGACGGATGGAGAGGGCGTCGTTCGGCTCGATCAGCGCCTGACCGCGCAGGAAATAGCGGTCGCGATCGTTGGTGTCGCCGACCGTGTTGCCGGCGCCGTCGACCAGCTTGTAGAAGCCGTCCCGCTTGCTCCACACCCCGTCCAGCGACAGCGCGATGCCGTCGGCAATCGGCCCGGTGACGCGGCCCGACAGGCGCCAATAGTCGTAATTGCCGTAAGTGACCTCACCCTTGGCATGGAATGTCTGTTCGGGCGCCTTGCTGATGATGTTGATGAGGCCCGCCGACGCATTGCGGCCGAACAGCGTGCCCTGCGGCCCGCGCAGCACCTCCACCCGTTCGATCTCGCCCAGTTCGTTGAGGCCCGCGCCGGTGCGTGAGCGATAGACGCCATCGATGAAGACCGCGACCGAGCTTTCGAGGCCCGGATTGTCGCCGACCGTGCCGATACCGCGAATACGGGCCGACGCATTGGCTTCAGAGCCAGTGGAGGAGACGAGCAGCGACGGCGCCAGCTGGTTCAGCGTGCGGATATCGCTCGCGCCGCTATTCTGCATCGCCTGCGCGCCGACTGCCGACACCGCGATCGGCACGTCGGACAAGGGGCTGGCCCGGCGCGTGGCCGTCACGATGATATTGGTGCCGCTATCGTCCACAACCGGTTGCGGCGCGGCCGCGTCCTGCGCCAGAGCGGCAGGGGCAAACATGCACAGCGCCAACGCACCTACGGTCGTTAGCAAGGGACTCTTATGTGTCATGATGTCGATCCTCTCCTGGCCCGCACGACTTTTCGCCGCGTCGGGGTTGGGGTGATTATGCTGCCACAGCAGGGACATGGCAAGAGTCGCGCGCTTTTCTGCGCTTTTTCTGCATCTGCGGAACAGGTGATGCGGTCGATGTTGCCAGATAGCAACAATGGTCAGGCCGATTTCCGTAGGGGAAGTTTACGATAAGGGAAAGCGCAGCAATCGATCCGCGACCGGCACCAACGCAGCCGCACCCGGCCCGACCGCCCGCCGAATCTCTCCATGGCCCGCATCCAGACCTCCCGTCAGCGCCCCCAGCGCAGGCAGGATCAGCTTGGTGGCCGATCCAACGAAACAGCGTCGCGACACATTTCTGCCACGCAGCGACAGACGCAGCTTGGGATGGAAATGGCCGGAAATTTCGGGGTGCGGATCGTCCGCCTCCGCCTCATGCCGTAACCATATCCCCTCGACCTGCGCTTGCCGAACCCGGCGTCCCCCCGGCATATCCCGAACGGCGACGTCATGATTGCCGGTAATCCAGATCCAGTCCAGCCTTTCCGTAAGGGAAAATAATCTTTCACGCGCCAGCGGGTCCAGCCGCGCCGCGCCGTCAGCATCATGGAAACTGTCGCCCAGCGACCATACCGCCTGCGCGCCGGTTCGCGCCACTAGCGTTTCGATCACGTCCAGTGTCGCCTGACTGTCATGCGGAGGCAGGAACTGGCCGAAGCGCGCATACCAGCTCGCTTTTTCGAAATGCAGGTCGGCAACCAGCAGGGCCCGCTGCGCTGGCCAGTAAAGCGCGGCCTCGGGCAGGGCCATGAAGGCCTGACCTGCGAACGAAAGGGGAACCATCGCCTGCCTATGCGCCTGTCCGCCCCGGCTTTCAAGAGGCGGCGCAAAGCCCTATAGGCGGCCCATGTCCGCTGAACCGTCCACCTACACCGTCGCCGCCCTCTATTGCTTCACCCGCTTCGCCGTTCCGGCGTCGATCGCCGCCGACCTGCGGGTGCGGTGCGCGGATCTGGATACATGCGGCACGCTGATATTGGCGGGGGAGGGGATCAACGGCACGGTCGCGGGCAGCGCAGATACGATCGCGACGCTCATCGCGTATCTGCGTACGCTTCCGGGCTGCGCCGACATGGACGTCAAATATTCCCACGCGCATGACGCCCCCTTCGCCCGGATGAAGGTGAAGGTGAAGGCTGAAATCGTGACGCTGGGCGTGGGCGATCTCGACCCCGTCAACCAGGCCGGCACCCATCTCGATCCGGCCGACTGGAACGAATTGATCGCCGATCCCGACACGATCGTCATCGACACCCGCAACGCCTATGAAGTGGCGGTCGGCACGTTCGAGCGCGCGATCGACCCGGAAACCCGTTCCTTCCGCGAATTTCCCGACTGGTTCGACGGTTTCGCCGCCGACCTCAAGGCACAGGGTCGCACGCCCAAGATCGCGATGTTCTGCACCGGCGGCATCAGATGCGAAAAATCGACCGCGCTGGTGAAGGCGCGCGGCTTCGACGATGTCTATCACCTCAAGGGCGGCATATTGCGCTATCTGGAGGAAGTGCCGGAAACCGAGAGCCGCTGGCAGGGCGACTGCTATGTGTTCGACGAGCGGGTGGCGGTGGGCCATGGCCTCAAAGTCGGCGATTACGCCACCTGCAAGGACTGCGGCCTGCCCTATCGGCAGGGCACCGACCATGACTGCCCCGGAGATGCATCGGGCGCCTGGCCGCATCGGGCCTGATTTTTAATCCCGTTCGTGCTGAGTAAGGGCTGAGCGAAGTCGAAGTCCTGTATCGAAGCATCCCCACCCCCTCCTTCGATACACCATTTCGACTTCGCTCAGTGGATACTCAGGACGAACGGAAAGAGACTCAAACCGGCTCCTCCACCAGCTCCGCTATCTCGAAGACATAGCTTTTCCAGCCGCGCATCTTCGCGCCGTCCCCGGCTGGCCCCTTGAGCTTTTTGGCCTCCGCCAGCGACCGCGTATGGCCCCAGAAAACCTCGGTCTTGCCATTGTCCAGTTGCGCCACGATCCGCCAATAATGGGTCAGCGGGTCCGCCGTCGGCCCGATCCGCTTCACATAGCCGTCCGGCATAGTGGCGGTCAGGTAGCGCCTTTTCGCCCGCGCCATGCGAGTCAGGCCCGGTAGCGGTGCAGCCCCGCCCCATGCGCGCGCAGCCATTCCCGCGCTGGACGGGGGTCGGCGCCATAGATGCGCTTGTGCGCGGCGTGGAAGGCGGGGCTGTGGTCCATATGCAGCAGATGGGCCAGTTCATGCGCCACCGTCGCCCGGCGCACCTCCGGCGGGGCCAAAATCAGGCGCCAGCTGTAACGGATCGCGCCCGAAGACGCGCAACTGCCCCAACGGCTGCGCGTATCGCCCACGCCCACCGACGCGACGATCAGCCCATGGTCCTGCGCCATGGCGTGACTCTCCGTCTCCAGCACCGCCCGCGCCCGCGCCACCAGCCAGCGCTGCACCCGCACGCCCACCGATTCCGCCGCGCCGCCCAGCAGCAGCCGATCGGCCTCCAGTCTTATGGTTCGCGTCGCGCCCTCCATCCACTGGACCGTCACCTCGCGCCCCTCCAACGGAAAGGTCGCGCCATGCTCCAGCAGCGTGATCGCCGGCTGCTTGGCCATCTGCGCGCGCACCCAGCCTTCATGATCCTGCGCCCAGCCGAGCGCCTTCTTCAGGTTGGCCCGCGCCGGCAACGACAGGCGCAGTGCCCCCCGCGCGCTGTCGATCGTCAGCCTGTACGCCCGTGCCCGTGCCGACCGGCGCACCAGCACCGGCATGGGCACCCCATCGATCAGGATCGCGGCGTCAGGATCAGACTTCGCGGTCGACAAGATGATTTTCCCAATCGCCGGCATCGGCCTCGCCAATCGTCCAGCCGCGTACCGACTGGCCGGCGCGATGCACCGCCTCCCGATCGCCGCAGACCAGATAATGCCAGTCGGGCAGGGGCAGGCCTTCGCCACGCAGGCGATAGGCACAGGTGCGCGGCAACCAGGCGATCTGCCGCACCTTGGCCGGGGTCAACCGCACGCAATCGGGCACGAATTTGCGCCGATCCTTGTAATTGCTGCATTGCCCGCTGTGCCGATCGAGCAGGCGACAGGCGATATTGGTGGGATAGATGCGCCCTGTATCCTCATCCTGCGCCTTGTGCAGGCAGCATTTGCCGCAGCCGTCGCACAGCGCTTCCCATTCGGCCTTGTCGAGCTTGTCGAGGGGTTTTTCCCAGAAGTGCGTCACTTGATCCATTTGTCCAGGAAGGCGAGTATCTTGTCGGGCGCGCCTTCGTCCACTTGCCCCGTCGCGGGATCATCCACCGGCACCAGCGCCACCGGCTTGCCATCCCCATCGAACAGATAAGGCGTGCGACTATGGCTGACCAGATAGTCGGTCGTCGCGCCGCCGGCCGTCTCCGGATTGTAGATCACCACGAAATCCTTGGCGACCTTGGCGATCTGCTCCTTCGTGCCGGTGAGGCCGATCAGGCGCGGGTGGAAGGCGGCGACATAGGTTTTCAGCACGGCCGGCGTATCGCGCTGCGGATCGACGCTGATCAGCATCGGCTGCACCTTGGCCGCCAGTGCCGGCTTTGCCTTTTCGAACTTCGCAAAGGCCTGCATGATCCGTTGCAGGTCGACCGGGCAGACGTCCGGGCAATAGGTATAGCCGAAATAGACCAGCCGATACTGACCCTTGAAATCGTCCCATTTGGTCGGCTTGCCATCCTGGTTGGTCAGGGTGAAGGGCGCACCTATGCGCGCGCCGGTCAATTCGCCCTGTTCGCTATCCCCGCTTGATGCATTGCCACCGGCCCCCATATTACAGGCAGCCAGCAGGGCAAGGAAGGGAAGTGCCAGATAAGGCAGGGCGGCGATTGCGGCGTCTTTGTTCATGGCATGGCTAGCCATGCCCTGCTAGGACGTGATTTGCAATGCAACGGGGCGTATAATGAAGAGCAAGTTCCTTTCCGCTTTCCTGGGGTTGATCTCCATGGCGCTGCTGACGCCCGCTCCGGCGCAGGCCCAGTTTTCGGACAATTATAATTTCCTGAAAGCGGTGAAGGACAAGGATGGGCAGAAGGTCACCGACCTCATTCAGAAGCCCGGCTCCACCGTCATCAACAGCCGCGACGTGTCCACCGGCGAAAATGCGCTCCACTTCATCGTCGCCCGGCGCGACGCCACCTGGCTGACCTTCCTCCTGTCGAAGGGCGCCAATCCCAACCTGACCGACAATGACGGCAACACGCCGCTGATGGACGCGGTGCAGGGCCGGTTCGAGGAAGGCGTGCGCAGCCTGCTCGCCTACAAGGCGCAGGTCGACAAGGTGAATGGCAGCGGCGAAACCCCGCTGATCCGCGCGGTACAGCTGCGCGACATCGGCCTGGTCCGTGTGCTGGTGGCGCAGGGTGCCAATCCCGACAAGCGCGACACCATCGCCGGCATGTCCGCCCGCGACTATGCGCAGCGCGACGGCCGCACCCCCGGTTTGATCGAAGCGCTGGACGCCGCCAAGACGACGGCCAAGCCCGCCGGCACGGTGCAGGGTCCGGTATTCTAAAAACAAAGGCGGCGCCTGACGTCAGCGCCGCCCGGCCTTCACCTCTTCCTCGCTCCACCAGCGCAGATGATGGGCGACGCCGCTGCGTCTGATGCAGCTTTCCAGCGCGCTCGCCAGCCGATCGACCGTTTCACGCGCATCGACCCGGCCCATCCAGGTCCACAGGCGCGGCTTGGACGGGTGGATGAAGCAGAGATGCCCGTCGTCATGACCCACCAGTGCGCCGCAACCGATCCACAGCGCGAAGCCGGGATTGTCCACCGCCACGCACCATCCCCAATCCTCGGCCACGACATTCTTGATGCGATAGCCCTGCGCGGGCAGACCGATCATCAACTGCCGCGCCAGCAATTCGCCGCGCAGTGCCGTAGCGGGCGGATCGCGTAACGCCCCGGATCGAAATTCCAGATGGGATCGCATCCCGCTCCCTACTAGGTGTCGCTGGCCCTACCAGCCGATCTCCGCAGCATGGTCCGGGTCGCTCAGCGCCGTCAACCGCCGTGCGGCGCGCCGGGCGAAGCGCAGCGTCTCCGCCTTGCGCCGCGCGGCCGCCAGCGGCTCGACCGGGGCAGGACGCACCAGTTCGGCATCATATTGGTCGGCGACGATCAGCCCGCTCCGTGTCGGCCATAAAGCCTCACTCTCGAACAGGGTCAGGTCGAATCCCGCCGGCACCGCCCAATAATAGCGATCGCAATAGTCGAAATAGTCGGGCCACTTCATGTCGCCCAGCAAATCGGCCTTGCTGCACTTGATTTCCACGATGGTCAGCCGCCCGGCACCGTCGATCGCCATGATGTCCGCCCGGCGCCCGTTGGGCAGCGGCACTTCCAATATCCCGCTCATGTCATGGCGGAAGAAGAGACGCAGCGTACCGCGTGCCACCGCCAGCGCGGTGCCGTCGGTCAAAGGGGAACAGGCGTCGATCGGGGCGCTACTCATGGGGCCATCTTAGAACAAGTAGGGAACAAATGAAAAGGCCGATTCGGATGAACCGAACCGGCCTGAAAGTTTCGCCAACATGAATCAGGCGCATCCTGCGCGCCTAATCCTCAACGATAGAAGATATGATTGTCGATCGACGCCAGACGGGCCTTGCCCCAGCCCGGCGAAACGCGGCGAGCGTGGAAGAAGAGCGCGCCTTCCGCGCGGCTGTCCCAGCTGTCGTTCGCCGCGATCTGGGCGATGGCGACGGCTTCGCGCCAGCTGCGGCTTTCGGTACGGACGGGCGGAATGCCGCCACCGCGCACGAAGCTGAACTGGCTGGGCTGATACACGACGCCGCACAGGCTGTCGGCGAACCGGCCGGACTTGGCGCGGTTGATGATCACGCGCGCGACGGCCAGCTGGCCTTCCAGGCTTTCGCCCTTGGATTCGAAATAGACCGCACCGGCCAGGCACTTCATGTCGCCGTCCAGCTCCTCGGGTGCGCCTTGGGCGTCGACCAGAGCAGCGAGGCTGGTGGCCTGCGCATCGGTGTCAGTGGAAAATTCGGTAGTGGCCTTCTTGGCCGAATCCAGCGGCTGCGACACTTCGCGCGGCGTGGAGAAAACGACGGCAGCTTGGGTGCCAGTCGATGCAGTCGCAGGGAAAGCCTGCGGAAGAGAAGTGACCGAAGCGACCGACTCACCGGCGATCGACATATCGGAAGCCGTGACCGCAGCGGCGGCGGACAGGGCAAAGGCTACCATCAGGGCAGCTTTCAGACGAAAACTCATTACGGCTCAAAATCATGCGGTTCTTGGCCGGAAACGTCGTTTTAACCATATTCTTAAGACGTTCGGCCGCCCCCCGTCTGCGTGTTTACCGGCCCCGCCCCCCGTTGGGCGAACTCGGCAACCTGCGCGTTGGCGTCGGGGGCCTGTGCCGAAACCATGACGATGTGTCAACGATCAGCAGAGTGTTTCCACGGCAAACCGTTCCGCTTCCGGGATGTCGAGTTCAACGACCCACAGGTCGGGGTCCGACCTGCGCCGCCGCGCCAGATAGTCGTCCAGTGCCTCCGCCCCCTCTTCCAGGGTCGGACCACAGCGCATCAACGCATGACCCCCTTCAAAGTTCGAAACCCGCTCGAAAAGACCCGAAAACTGCCCCTTTTCAAGCGTCTGGATCAGTATCACGCCGCTGATCTCGTCGCCCTTGGCCATGATGGTCGCAAAGCCGCCGGCAGCCCCGACCCGGCGCCGGAGCGCCCCCACCAGCATGGCGCTGGTGAGCCGGGCGTCAGAGCTCATGGCCGGCCCCATAGCCCGGCAGCGAGGAGAGAGGGAATTGCGATCGCATGAAGGTGCCGGTGCCACGCCCAACCTCCTCGCCATCCGCGTCGATCAGACTCGCTTCGGCGACATAGACTCGGCGCTTGCCGCTGATCCAGCGACCTTCGGCGCGGATTCGGCCCGGACCGATCGGCCGGGTGAAAAGCAGGTTGAAGGCGGTGGTCAGCAGGAAGCGATCGCTGACCAGGCTGTTGGCGGCGTAGAAGGCCGCATCGTCCAGCATCTTGAAATAGACGGTGCCATGCACCGCGCCGGCGGCATGGAACTGGCTTTCATCGACGTCGAAATCGATCACCGACCGGCCCGGCTCGCTGATCGTCAATTCCGACCGAAACAGCCGGTTGATCGGCGCGGAGCGATAGAGATTTTCCAGCGCGCGGAAATGCGCCGCCTCGCCACCGGGCGCTTGTGGCCCTGCGTCAGGCCCAAAATCAGGCAGCGTCACGCGCTCCGCCGCCCGCCAGCAACGCATGCAGCGCCTCGGTCGACTGCGCCCCGCGCAGGCGGGCCACCTGGCCCTCGTCGCGCAGGTAACGCGACACGCGCGCCAGCGTCTTGAGATGCTCGGCGCCGCTGTCTACCGGCGACAGCAAAGCGAACACGACATCGACCGGGGCATCGTCCACCGCATCGAACGGCACGGCCGGGTCGAGCAGCACGACCACGCCGCACATCTTGTCCAGACCCGCAATCTTGGCATGGGGAATGGCGACACCGCCGCCGAAACCGGTCGACCCCAGCCGCTCGCGTTCGAACAGGGCGTCGCCCACCTCGTCCGCATCCAGGTCGTAGGCGCAGGCGGCAAGGGTGGCGATCTTCTGGAAGAGCGCCTTCTTGCCGTTCGCCGACAGGCTCGTGGCGAGCGCATCGGCGGAAACGATGTCGTTGAAGTTAACCATGGTCAATCCGAAACGGCCGAGCCGCGCGGGCGAAATTTTCGCGCTTTTCCTCGGACTATGAAAGCCCGGCCCCATAAGCTGCCTGCACCATCAGGTCAACAGGCGGCCGGGGCCGGGCGAGGGCCGGAAAGGCGGAGCGGCGCGACCCAGCCGCTACGCCAGACCATAAGCGACAGGGCCAGGCCCCGTCGCCCCGGCCGGCGTCAACCGCGCGGTTCGACCCAACCAATGGTCCCGTCATGACGGCGATAGACCATATTATAGGCGGCCGTGCCGGCATTGAGGAACAACAGCGCATTGGTGTTGCGCAGGTCCAGCATCATCACCGCGTCCGACACGCTGGCTTCGGGAATATCGACCCGCGTTTCCGCCACGATCAGCGGCGCATCGGCGGCTTCCTCCTCTTCCTCGCCCTGGCCGGCGAAGATCGTGTAGCCCGCGCCATCGATATCATCGACGCTGTAGCTGCTGGCCCGCTGCGCTTCGGCGGCGACCGCCTGGCTGTGGCGATCCTTCAGCCGGCGCATATAGCGCTTGAGCTGACGCTCGATCTTGGCCGCCGCCTGGTCGAAGGCGGGATGCGCCTCCTGCGCCTCTCCGGCCCCCTTCAGGATCAGGCCGGTCATCACATGGCAGACGATGTCGCAGTGGAAGGCTCCGTGCGGCGCCTTGCGAAAGGTCACCTGGGCGGAAAGCGTGCGGGAAAAATATTTCTCGGCCATCGCCTCCAGTCGTTCGGCGACATGCTCCTTGAGCGCCTCGCCCGTTTCGACCTGATGTCCGGAAACACGAATATCCATATGCCTTCTCCTTATTTTTGCCGGATGCTGGAAAGGCGATCCGGTGGGCATGGAGGGCATAGGCCAGTACGGTCTATGCCTCCTGGTGCCAGAGTGGCTCTTTCAGCGTCGCGACGAACGCTGCATGCCGCTCCAGCTCCGCCGCGCTGGCCGTGAAGACCCGCGCGGGACGAACAGGGCGAACCATGGCTGACGCCGTCAGTTCCGCCCCGACGATCTGTTTCGCTTCCTCCTGTGCCAGACCCAGGCCGATCTGACGGCCACCGGTCAATTCGATATAGAGTTGCGCCAGCAATTCCGCGTCGAGCAGCGCGCCATGTTTGACGCGATGGCTGCGGTCGATGCCGTACCGGGTGCAAAGCGCGTCCAGGCTATGCTTGGCGCCCGGATGCAGCGTGCGCGCGATCGCGACGGTATCGATCATGCGATCCATCGATACGTCGGGCAGGCCGCACAATTTCAGTTCGTGATTGAGGAATCCGAAGTCGAACCGCGCATTATGCGCGACCAGCGGGCTGTCCCCCAGAAATTCCAGCAATTCCGCAGCGCCCTTGGCAAAGACGGGATATTTGGCCAGAAAATCGGCCGACAGGCCATGCACATTATAGGCGGCGGCCGGCATGTCGCGCTCAGGATGATAATAAGCGTGGAAGGTCAGGCCGCTGGGCACGCGATTGATGAGTTCGATACAGCCGATCTCGACCAGCCTGTCGCCGGATGCCGGATCAAATCCTGTCGTTTCGGTATCGAAAATAATCTCGCGCATCGCCCTCTTCAATCGACTCTGTGGGCCAACCCTTATCCACCTGTCTTCGTGCCAAGGCAAGCGACCAGTCGGCGCACCTGTGCACGGGTATCGGTGAATGTCGTTCCCGTATGAATGATGTAGTTTGCCCGACGCCGTTTTTGCGCATCGGGAGTTTGCAGATGGACGATCTGGCGGAATTTCACCGCGCTCATGCCGGGCCGCGCCAGGACTCGCCGCCGTTGCTTCCAGGCCGGCGCGGAGACGACGATCACCCCGTCCAGCCGCTTCTGCGCACCGGTTTCGAACAGCAGGGGAATGTCGAGCACCACGAATTTTCGCGACCGGTGCCGGCGCAAAAAGCGCGCGCGTGCCGCCTGCACCGCCGGATGGACGATCGCCTCCAGCGCCTTGCGCTCCTGGGGATGGCCGAACACAGCCGCGCCCAGCTTCGCCCGATCGACGCCTTTCGGCCCGGTCGTGCCGGGGAAGCGCGCCTCGATCGCCGGCAGCAACGCGCCGCCCGGCCCCTGCAAGTGGTGGACCTCCGCATCCGCGTCGAACAGCGGCACGCCCTCTCGCCGCAGCATCGCCGCCACCGCCGACTTGCCCATGCCGATCGACCCGGTGAGGCCGTAGACCTTCATTCCTCGGCGGCAACCAACAGCGCGCGCAATTCCGCGTCCAGTTCGCGCGGCGCCTGCGCATCGAAGAAAATGTCGAAGGCCAATGCCGCCTGCCCGATCAGCATTTCCAGCCCATCGAGAGTCTTGAGGCCCCGCGCCCGTGCGGCCTTGAGCAGGCCCGTCTCCAGCGGCGCGTAGACGATATCATAGACGGTCGCGCTTTCCGGCAACGGCGTCAGGTCCAGATCCAGCAGCGGCTGGCCCACCATGCCGAGCGACGTCGAATTGACCAGCAGGTCGGCCGCCGGCAGCGCATCGCCCATGCCGATCACGCGCCCTTTGGTGCCGCCATGGTCCAGCAACGCCTGACCCCTGGCCGCATCGCGCGCCATGATCGTGATGTCCGGCACGCCCAGGCTGGTCAGCGCGAACAGGATCGCCCGCGCTGCGCCGCCGGTACCGATGATGACGGCGCTCTGCCCCTTCCACTTGTCGCGCAGCAACGGCTGAAGGAAGCCACCCGCATCGGTATTGGTGCCGATCAACGGCCCGCCCGTCTCGCTGGCGATGGTGTTGACCGCGCCGATCCGCTCGCGCACGCCGCCCGGATCGTCGACAAAGTCCAGCACCGCTATCTTGTGCGGAATGGTGACGTTGCAGCCCAGCCAGTCGGGATCGCTCCGCCGCATCAGGAAATAGGCCGCCATCCCCTCCGGCGTCACATGGGTCTTCCTATATTCCGCCTCGATATCCAGCGCGTTCAGCCAGAAATTGTGAATCAGCGGGGATTTGCTGTGTTCGATCGGATCGCCGATGACTTCGGCATAAGGGAGGGCGTCGCTCATGCCGCCAAAACGCCGCGCACGCGCAGAAAGTCAAGCAGCGGCAGCAAAGGCAGGCCCTGAATCGCGAACTGGCTGCCTTCGACCTTGCTGAAAATCTGCACGCCCGGTCCTTCGATCCGATAACAGCCCACGCACCAGCGCAACTCGTCCCAGTCCGCGTCCAGATAATTTTGGATGAAGGCGTCGGACAATGGCCGCACCGTCATCCGCACCCGCTCGACATGGCGCCAGATCGGCTCGCCATTGAGGACGATCACCGCCGCGCTGTGCAGATGATGGACCCGGCCCGACAGCAGGCGCAATATCCGCTCAGCATCTGCGCGATCGACCGCCTTGTCGATCATTGCGCCGCGATCCTCGCCATCGCCGATGCTCCCCGCCAGACTCAGAGTCTGGTCGCATCCCAGCACCAGCGCGCCCGGCACCCGGCGCGAGACTTTCAATGCCTTTAATTCCGCCAGCGCATCGGCCAGCGCGCGCGCGTCGAGGCCGTCGGCACGCAGCGCATCCTTGGCCGCTTCCTCGTCCACGCCCGGCGACAGCGCCTCGAACGGCACCTGCGCGGCGCTCAGCAACGCCCTGCGGCTCGCGCTTTGCGACGCCAATACGATCATATCTCATGCCCTTCCGCCAGTTCGCGGTCGTTGAACAGGTTGATGATGGCGGCGGCCGCTTCCTCGATCGACCGGCGGGTCATGTCGATCACCGGCCAGCCATTGTCGGCGAACATGCGCCGGGCGAAGGCCAGCTCCTCCTGCACCTTCTCATTGTCGACATAGGCGGTTTCCGGCGCCTGATTGAGCGACAGCAGCCGGTTGCGGCGGATCTGGATCAACCGCTCCGGACTGACGGTCAGGCCCACGACCATCGGATGTTTCAGGCTGTAAAGGCTGCGCGGCGGCGGCGATTCCGGCACCAGCGGGATATTGGCGGTCTTGTACCCGCGATTGGCGAGGTAGATGGATGTCGGCGTCTTGGACGCGCGCGACACGCCGGCCAGCAATATGTCCGCCTCTTCCCAATTTTCATGCCCCACTCCGTCATCATGGGCGATGGTGAACTGGATCGCCTCGATCCGCGCGAAATAGGCTTCATCGAGAATATGTTTGCGCCCCGGCCGGGTGCGGGTTTCCTGCCCCAATATGTTGGACAAGGCATCGGCCACGCTGTCGAGCGCGGCGACATGGGGCAGGCCCAGCGCGCGGCAGCGCGTCTCCAGCCGGCGGCGCAGCATGTGATTGGTGAGCGTGAACAGCACCAGCCCCGGATTGGTGCTGATCTCCTCCATGATCCGGTCCAGATGCACTTCGGACCGCACCATCGGCCAGAAATGGCGGATCGCCTCGACATTTTCGAACAGACCGATCGCCGCCTTGGCGATATTCTCCAACGTTTCGCCGGTGGAGTCAGACAGAAGATGCAGGTGGATACGCGCCATGGGGACATCTCTGTTGGAGGGCTGTGGATAAAGCAAGGGATGAAATTGTGGATAAGTTTCGACCCTTTTCCCGTCCCCACTGACCGGAATCTTATCCACAAGCCCCCAACAGGCCTCTGATTCCATCCACAGCCTGTGGGTAACGGGGATACTGACTCTGACTCGCCACGGTTTCCGTGACTCTCCTGAGTCAACATGTTGGCAAAAGCGGGCACAGCGCATAAACCCCGCTGCCAACCGACCTACTATCTCCATCATCCCTTGAATCTAAATAATAAGAGAGAATGTGATGCGCGAAGACGCCCCGGTGAGCCTGACGGACAAGCCGCTCCTTGGCGTTCTGAAAGGCGACCGTCCTGCCGTGCCGCCCATGTGGCTGATGCGCCAGGCCGGCCGCTATTTGCCTGAATATCGGGCGCTGCGGGCGGACAAGGGCGGCTTCCTGGAACTGGTCTATGACAGCGCCGCCGCGGCCGAAGTCACGCTCCAGCCGCTCCGTCGCTTCGGCTTTGACGGCGCGATCCTCTTTTCCGACATTTTGATCGTGCCCTATGCGATGGGACAGGATCTCTGGTTCGAGGCCGGCGAAGGCCCGCGCCTGGCCCCGATCCTCGCCGAGACGGACCTGTCCGCGCTGACAGCCGATTACAGCCGCTTCGACGCGGTCTACGAGACGGTACGGCAGGTGAAGGCTGCCCTGGACCCCAGCGTCACCTTCCTGGGCTTTGCGGGCAGTCCCTGGACCGTCGCGACCTATATGGTGGCCGGGCAGGGCAGCAAGGATCATGGGCTGGCCCGCCGCATGGCCTATCAGCAGCCCGATCGCTTCGCCACACTGATCGACGCGATCGTCGATGCGACCGTCATCTATCTGTGCGGCCAGATCAACGCCGGCGTGGAAGCGGTCCAACTGTTCGACAGCTGGGCCGGCAGCCTGTCGCCGCTGCAATTCGAGCGCTGGGTGATCGAGCCGAACAAGCGGATCGTCGCGCAGATAAAGGCGCTCCATCCCGATATTCCGGTGATCGGCTTCCCCAAGGGCGCTGGCGCGAAACTGGCCGATTATGCGGCGCAAACCGGCGTGGATGCCGTGGGCGTCGACGAAACCATCGACCCCTATTGGGCCAATGAAGCGCTGCCTAAAGGGCTGCCGGTGCAGGGCAATCTCGATCCGCTGGCCCTGATCGCCGGCGGCCGGGCGGTCGAGGAGGCGGTCGATAGGATCCGCGCTGCTTTCGCCGATCGGCCCCATATCATGAATCTTGGCCATGGCATTTTGCCCGACACGCCCATTGCACATGTCGAAGCGCTCATTAGCTATGTGCGTAGGGAAGGAGTCCGCGACTAATGGCCTATCTTGGTGCCGCCTATCTCTGGGTGAAGGCCGCCCATGTCATCTTCGTCATCTTCCTGATGGCGGGGCTGTTCATGATGCCGCGCTTCTTCGTCTATCATCAGGAAACCGTGCCCGGATCGCCGGAGGACAAGCGCTGGATCGAGCGGGAAGGGCGATTGCTCAAGATCATCCTCAACCCGTCGCTGCTTCTGGTCTGGCTGTTCGGCCTGATGCTGATGGTGGAGATCGGCGCCTGGAGCTTTGGCTGGTTTCACCTGAAACTGCTCTTCGTGCTGGGCCTGTCGGGCTATCATGGCTGGATCGCAGGCTATACGAAGAAACTGGCGCGGGGTGAACGGCCGCTCAGCGACAAGCAGTTGCGCATGATGAACGAGATTCCGGGCGTGGCCGCCGCGGTCATCGTCATCGCGGTGATCGTGAAGCCTTTCTGATCCTATTGCCTGTCCTACATCGGGTATATTCCGTAGGATTACGGCCTGCGACAGACGCACGAATAGGATCAGCCCGGCGCAATAAAATGTCCGAATTTACGGGAAAAGTGCGAAGTTAAGCGAGAGGTGTGCAACATGAACCGTTCCCCGGCGCAGGCCGGGGCCCAGTTCAGGACGTGGCACTGGACCTCTACTTGCGCGGGGGAACACAGAGCCAAAGATTCACGTCATGGCTTGTTGGTGTCAGCCACATCGACCGCGATATTGTCGATCAGCCGCGTCTTGCCCAGCTTCGCCGCGCCGAGCAGCCGAGCCGGGCGGTCCAGCACCGACATCGGCTCCAATGTGGCCGCATCGCACAGGGTGACATAGTCGATCGGGTCGAAGCCATGGGCCGCCAGCGTCGCGATCGCCTTGGCCAGTGCGCCCTCGACCGGTTCGCCCTTCTCCATCTGCCGCTTCGCTTCGCCCAGCGCGCGGGGCAGGGCCAGCGCCGCCTTGCGGTCTTCTTCGCTGAGATAGGCGTTGCGGGAGGAGAGGGCGAGGCCATCTTCGGCCCGCTGGGTCGGCAGGCCGACAATCTCTACGGCCAAGTCAAGGTCCGCGACGAAGCGGCGGATCACCGCCAGCTGCTGATAATCCTTTTCGCCGAAAATCGCGACGTCGGGCTGCACCTGGTTGAACAGCTTGGTCACCACCGTCGCCACGCCATCGAAATGGCCCGGCCGTGCCGCGCCATCAAGGCCGTCGCTGCTCCCCGACACGCGGATATTGGTGGCATAGCCGGCCGGGTACATGACATCGACGCTTGGCGCCCAGAGAATGTCGACGCCGGCCGCTTGCAACATCTGGGCGTCCTTGGCTTCCCGCCGGGGATAGGCGTCCAGATCCTCGTTCGGGCCGAACTGGCGGGGATTGACGAAGATCGATACGACGACATGCCGCCCATGGCGTCGAGCTTCCTCGACCAACGCCATATGCCCGTCATGCAAGGCACCCATTGTGGGCACCAGAACGACAGGCTTGCCGTCGCTTTTCAGCGTTTCGACGGCGGCACGAAGGGCGGGCAGGTCACGCAATATTTGCACGGAAGTCACGGCTCCGATAAGGGCAAAATCCTATGGCTGTCCTGCTAGGCTCGTGCCGGCGCGACCGTCAACACGCATTGCGACAATCAACGGGGTTTACTGGGGCCAATGGGCAATCCGCAGCCGCATCTTATCGTCTTCGCCAATGAAAAAGGCGGGACCGGCAAGTCGACCACGGCGGTGCATACCGCCATCGCCCTGTCAGCGCTCGGCCACAAGGTCGGCCTGATCGACCTCGACCCGCGTCAGCGCACCGTCACCCGTTACATGGAAAATCGCCAGGAAACGGCCAAGCGCCGCGGCATCGACCTGCCCATGCCGGCGTTCGACGTGTTCACTGGCGACAGCATCGCTGCGCTCGATGATCAGGTGATTTCGCTGGCGCTCGGTAACGACTATCTGGTCGTCGACACGCCCGGCCGCGACGATATCTATGCCCGCCATCTGGCGCCGCATGCCAACACGCTGGTCACGCCCATGAACGACAGTTTCGTCGATTTCGACCTGATCGGGCAGGTCGATCCGGAAACCTTCAAGGTGCGCAGCCCCTCCTTCTATTCCGAACTCATCTTCGACGCGCGCAAGGCGCGGGCGAAGGTCGATGGCGTCACTATCGATTGGGTGGTGCTGCGCAACCGCGTCCAGCATCATGACGCCCGCAACAAGAAGCGGGTCGGCGACGCGTTGATGGAACTCTCTCGCCGGGTCGGATTCCGCGTCATTCCGGGCCTTTCGGAGCGCGTCATCTTCCGCGAGCTGTTCCCGTCGGGCCTCACTCTGCTGGACAAGGGGCATCTGGGCGAACTCGGCGTCAGCCATATCGCCGCGCGACAGGAATTGCGCGAAATGGTGTCGGGCCTTGCGCTGCCGACGCTTGAGGGCACCGGCGCGCTGGACCTGCTCGGCGCCGCCTGATGGGCCTGCTGACACTCCTGATCGCCGCGCTTGCGATCTGGCTGATCTGGACGGGAAAGTTGCAACGCATGACGGCAAAGGATGGCATGGCGCTGGGCGCCGCGCTGGTGGGCGCCGTTCTGGCGGCCAAGGGCAAGCCGGTGATCGGTGCGCCGCTGTTGATCGGCGCTGCGCTCTTCTTCGCCAAGCAGGGCAATATGAAGGCCAAGGTGAAAGCCCGCAAACGCGCCGTCCCCTCGGCTCCTGCCCGCGCCGATGATGTGGCCAAGGCTCGCGCCTTGCTGGGCCTTGCCCCGGATGCCGATGCAAAGGCGATTCGCGCCGCCCATCGCCGCCTGATCGCGTCGGTTCATCCCGACAAGGGCGGCACCGAAGCGCTGGCGGCACAGATCAACGCGGCGCGCGACCTGCTGCTCGCCGAGCAAAAGCAGCGGTGACGCATGGCTTCCATCCGACTCTGCTGCGCGATTATGATCTGCGCGGCCGGGTAGGGGACACGCTGCACGAAGCCGATGCCTGGGCCTTGGGGCGCAGCTTCGGTACCATGATCGCGCGATCGGGCGGCCGGCGCATTGCAGTCGGCTATGACGGCCGTCTGAGTTCCCCGATGCTGGAATCGGGACTGGTCGAGGGTCTGGTCCAGACCGGGATCGATGTGCTGCGCATCGGCCTTGGCCCGACGCCGATGCTATACCATGCCGAAGCGACGGAGAATGTGGACGGCGGCATTCAGATAACCGGCAGCCATAATCCCGGCGACCAGAATGGCTTCAAGCTGGTGAAGGCGCATGCGCCCTTTTTCGGCGCGGATATTCAGGCCATGGGCGTCATGGCGGCGGCGGGCGACTGGGAGTCCGGCAGGGGCCGGGTCGAGACGATCGCCATCATGGACGGCTATGCCACGCGGCTGGTGCAGGGTTTCGACGGGCCTGCCTGCCGCATCGGCTGGGACGCGGGCAATGGTGCCGCCGGTCCGGTGGTCGAAAAGCTGGTGCAATTGCTCCCCGGTGAGCATCATATGCTCTTCACCGATATAGACGGATATTTCCCCAACCATCATCCCGACCCTTCCGATGATCGGAATCTGGCCGATCTGCGCGCGCTCGTCCGCGACAAGAGGCTCGATTTCGGTGTGGCTTTCGATGGCGATGGCGACCGGATCGGTGTGATCGACAGCCTGGGTCGCACTGTGCCGGGCGACCAGCTGCTCGGCCTGTTCGCGCAAGTCGTGCTTCAAAACCGCCCAGGCGGCCGAATAGTGGGCGATGTGAAGTCCAGCCAGACCGTCTTCGACCGGATCGCCGCGCTGGGGGGCCAGCCGGAGATGTGGAAGACCGGCCACAGCCATATCAAGTCCAGAATGAAGCAGATTGGCAGCCCATTGGGCGGCGAAACCACAGGTCATCTCTTCTTCGCCGACGATTATCCCGGCTATGACGATGGCCTTTATGCGGCCGTCCGCCTGATCCGCGCCGTCGGTTCGCTGGGGCGCAGCGTCACCGCGTTGCATGACGCCATGCCTGCGACCGTCATCACGCCCGAATGGCGCTTCCCCGTATCGGAAACGCGTAAATTTGCAGTGGTCGCGGAAATCCTGGCTCGGTTGGAGGCGCAGGATGCCGATATCTGCACCATAGACGGCGTACGCGTGCGCACGGCGACAGGCTGGTGGTTGCTGCGCGCGTCCAACACGGAAGCTGCTCTGGTGGCACGCGCCGAATCGGCGAATCAGGCCGATCTCGATCAACTGGTGGCGGAAGTAGACGCGCAGCTGGCCGAATCAGGCGTGATCAGGCTCGCAACATCCTGAATCCCGGATTTTTTCGGCTATACTTTGGTCTAGTTTCCACCTTCGGGTTGGATCCTTTCCCTTACGGAAAGCATGCAAGCAGACAACGATTGCAGAAAACGCAATCATGCTTGTCTGTTTCGCATTTGCGACAATCATCGCTGCACCGCAAAAGGAACTCGCCTTTCAGGCATCCTCTCCTAAAACTTCAAGGCCGTCCTTCTGGGCGGCTTTTTTTTATCTTTTTTTCAAGACCCGCGATCGGGCCAAGCCGTAGCGTTTCCTTTCCGTAAACGTCAGGTTCGTGGTACCCAATCGCATTCGCATCACTCTGCGACACTGGAAATTAACGACATCTTTGCTAAGCCCCCTGGCTCATAAGCCGGTTTCGCGCGTTGCAGGGGCGCCGATCGGCAGCAGAAGAGTCGCCACCTAGCAGAGGATTTCTCATGTCCCTTAGCCGCCATTTCAGCCGCGCCCTCCTCGTCACCGGGGTCATGGCCGCACCTTTTCCCGCCATGGCCGGCGGCTTCTATCTTCAGGAACAGTCGCCGATCGAAACCGGGCGAGCGCTGTCCGGCGGCGCCGCTGCGGGCGACGATCCTTCGACCATCTATTTCAATCCGGCAGCGATGACTCAGCTGTCGGGCATTCAGACCTCGATCGGCGGATCGGCGCTGATGGCCTCTGCCCACCAGACCAATCGCGGTTCGCGTCGCAGCATTCCGGGCGTCCCCGTAACCACGCCGATTGCCGGCAATGACGGCGGCAATCCGTTCGAGAGCGTCATCCCCATCCCCAGCTTCTACGCCAGTGCGCAGGTCAGCGACCGGCTCTGGGTGGGCCTCGGCGTCAACGCGCCCTTCGGCCTGAAGCTGGAATATGATGATGGTTTCTTCGGTCGCTATGACTCGCTCTACACCGACCTCAAAACCTATAATATCCAGCCTTCGGCCGCCTATAAGCTGACCGACAATCTGTCGATCGGCGGTGGCGTGGACGTCCAATATGTGAAGGCGACGCTGACCAACGCACTGCCGCAGCTGTCGCCGCTCGTCACCACCGACGGCTTTGCCAGCCTGAAGGGCGACGACTGGTCGGTCGGCTGGAATGCCGGCATCTTCTACACCACCGGCGACACCAATTTCGGCGCCCATTATCGGTCCGGCATCAACCACAAGCTGGCCGGCACGCAGATCGTGTCCGGGCTTGTCGGCCCGATCGCGGCGGGCAATGGTTCATTTGCCGCCACCGCGCCGCTGGAGCTGCCCGACATCGTCACCGTGTCGATGATGCACAAGCTGACGCCGCAACTGCGCGCGATGATCACCGGCAAATGGTATAATTGGTCGAAGTTCAAGGGTATCGCCGTCACCTCCGCCACCGGCACGACCAACAAGGAACTGGATTACAAGGACAGCTATTCGGTCAGCGTCGGCGGCGAATATGATGTCAGCCCGGCCTTCACCGTGCGTGCGGGCACCATGTTCGACCGTTCGCCCACCAATCCGCAGCATCTGACCACCCGCGTGCCCGATGGCGACCGCGTCTGGCTGACCGGCGGCGCGACCTGGAACATGTCGGATAATTTCGCGCTGAACCTGAGCTACGCCCACACCTTCGTGGAAAAGGCGAATATCATCCGCCCGGACAGCTATTTCCCGTCGCCCGCGACCGTCACCGCCACCACGCTGGCGCAGACCAGCGGCAATGCGGATCAGGTTGCCGCTTCCGCGACGCTCCGCTTCTAATCGGATCGGAAAATCCCTATAGGGGCTCCGTAGCTTACGGAGCCCCTTTTTCATGTCCGACCATAATCCCGGCCTGCGCCCCTGGCGCGACATTGCGCGGCGGCAGTCGCGCCAGATCATGGTCGGCAATGTCCCCGTCGGTGGCGATGCGCCGGTGACGGTGCAGACCATGACCAACACGCTGACTCATGACGTCAAGGCGACGATCGACCAGATCCGCCGTTGCGAGGAAGCGGGCGTAGACATCATCCGTGTCTCCTGCCCCGATGAAGAGTCCACCGCAGCGCTAAAGCAGATCGTCCGCGCCGTGCGCGTGCCGATCGTCGCCGACATCCATTTCCACTATAAGCGCGCACTGGAAGCGGCCGATGCCGGTGCCGCCTGCCTGCGCATCAACCCCGGCAATATCGGGTCGGAAAAGCGGGTGAAGGAAGTGGTCGACGCGGCCAAGGCCAATGGCTGCTCGATCCGCATCGGCGTGAATGCCGGCTCCCTCGAAAAGGATCTGCTCGAAAAATATGGCGAGCCATGCCCCGAAGCGCTGGTCGAATCCGCGCTCGACCATATCAAGCTGCTCCAGGACCAGGATTTCCACGAATATAAGGTCGCGGTGAAGGCCAGCGACGTCTTCCTGGCCGTCGCTGCCTATATGCAGCTGGCCGACGCGGTCGATTGCCCGCTCCATCTGGGCATTACCGAAGCGGGCGGCCTGATCGGCGGCACGGTGAAAAGCGCGATCGGGATCGGCAATCTGCTCTGGGCCGGGATCGGCGACACGATCCGCGTCTCCCTCTCCGCCGAACCGGAAGAGGAAGTGCGCGTCGGCTACGAGATTCTGAAGTCGCTGGGCATCCGCACCCGTGGGGTGAAGGTCATTTCCTGCCCCAGCTGCGCGCGGCAGGGTTTCGACGTCATCCGCACCGTGCAGGCTCTGGAGGAACGGCTCCAGCATATCAATACACCGCTCTCCCTCTCGGTACTGGGCTGCGTGGTCAACGGTCCCGGCGAAGCGCGCGAAACCGATATCGGCCTGACCGGCGGCGGCAACGGCAAGCATATGGTCTATCTGTCGGGCATCACCGATCACACGATTCAGGATGCCGGTATGGTCGACCATATCGTGAAGCTGGTCGAAGCCAAGGCGGCGGAGATCGAGGCGCAGAAGCTGGAGTCCGAAACCACCGACGCCGGCAAGGCGGACGGCAGCCAGGTCGAGGCAGCCGAATAAAGGCCCGGATCAGCTCGATGTCGCAAGATCAGGGTCGGTTCGCCATCCCCTTCCTCGTCTGTTGCGCCGGCGTGGCGCTCTTTTCCGTGATGGACGCGGCGATGAAGGGGCTGGGGCTGGCAATCGGCCTCTACAATGCCCTGTTCTGGCGCGCTCTGACCGGCAGCCTGTTGGGCCTTGCCCTGATGCTGCTGACCCGGCAGCGCTGGCCGACGCCGGCGGTGCTGCGCATCCATCTTTTGCGCGGGACGGTCGTGGCCTTCATGGCGGGCCTGTTCTTCTGGGCGATCCTGCGCCTGCCCTTGGCCGAAGCGATCGCGCTGTCCTTCATCGCGCCGCTCATCGCCCTCTATCTCGCGGCGTTGTTGCTCAAGGAACAGGTCGGGCGGCGGGCGATCGGGGCTTCCCTGCTCGGACTGGTGGGCGTCGGCGTCATCCTGTCGGACAAGGTGCAGGGGCGATATGAAACGGACGCGCTGTTGGGCGTGCTGGCGGTGCTCGGTTCTGCCGTGCTGTTCGCCTGGAACCTCATCATCCAGCGGCAACAGGCGCAGGTCGCCTCTCCGATAGAAGTCGCCTTCTTCCAGCATCTGGTCATGCTGGGCGTCTTCGCGACCGGTGCGCCATGGCTCGCCATCCTGCCGCCGCTCAAGGCGGTCCCGCTCGTCCTGCTTGCTGCGACGTTGGCCTTCACCTCGCTGGCCGCGCTCGCCTGGGCCTATGCACGGGCGGAGGCGCAGCGGCTGATTCCGGTCGAATATAGCGCCTTCATCTGGGCGGCGATCGTCGGCTGGCTGGCCTTTGGCGAGCATGTGACGCTCAGCACTATGGCTGGCGCCTTGCTCATCGTGGTCGCCTGCCTTATCGCCGCGCGCTCGAAACGGGCCGATCTGGCTCATGTGGAGGCGAGCGCAGCATGAACATCTTCATTCGTGAGGCGGTGGCCGACGATATCGGCACCATCCACGCCTTCATTTTGGCGCTGGCCGACTATGAACGGCTCGCCCATGAGGTGAAGGGGGACCGCGCGACGCTGGAGCGCCATTTGTTCGGCCCGCGCCCCATGGCCGAAGTGCTGATCGCGGAGCATGAGGACAAGGCGATTGGCTTTGCGCTCTTCTTCCACAATTTCTCGACCTTCGAAGCGCGGCCCGGCATCTATCTGGAGGATCTGTTCGTGCTGCCGGAGGCGCGCGGGGTGGGCGCGGGCAAGGCGCTGCTGGCGCGGCTCGCCCGATTGACGATCGAGCGCGATTGCGCCCGGCTCGAATGGTCGGTGCTCGACTGGAACGAGCCGGCCATCGCCGTCTATCGCGCGATCGGCGCCAAGCCGATGGACGACTGGACGATACAGCGGCTGGACGGCGATGCGCTGGCTGCGCTGGCTCAAAGCGCATAATAATCTAGTTCCCCGGCGAAAGCCGGGGTCCAGCTCGGGCGTTTGAACTGGACCCCGGCCTTCGCCGGAGAATATGGCTGATGATCGCGATATGCGCGGGACGAGCCGAAGGGCCGCGCCCTTGACGGGGACTCGCCGTCGGAGGCATTGTGCCGAAACGGAACATCAGAGCGTTCTGAAGTCGGCTGGAACAGTCGACGGCTCGCAGAACGCGGCAAACAATAGATATTTAAAGCATCATCCGAACCAATATAGTCGGATGATGCTGTATGGGGACAACAGAGAATATGGCCGTCGGCCGCACCGTCAAACGCTCGCCGGAATGGCGCGAAATGCTGAAGCGCAGCCTCATTCGCAGCGGCGCGCTGATCGGCGCGATCACGCTCATGCTGGCGACGCTGTTCCTGGCACTGGCGCTGCTCAGCTATGCCCCCAGCGATCCGTCGATGAACACGGTTGCGGGTGATCATGTCGCCAATATCATGCAGGCGCCCGGTGCCTGGGCCGCAGATTTCCTGCTCTGGCTGCTGGGTGTGCCGGTCGCGCTGATCCTGCCGCTGATGGCCGTCACCGCCCGTCGCCTGTGGGGCGATCAGGATATGAGCGGGTGGAAGGCGCAGTTTGGCAAATGCCTGTTCGGCATCGTCCTGATCGGCATTGCGCTCGCCTTGTTTCAGGATGCGCCGCTGGTCGGTCTGCCCGCCGGCTGGGGCGGGGTAATCGGCCTTGTCGTGGCCAAGGGCACTGCCAGCCTGACCGCGCAGGCGCCGGCCGCCGCGCCCTGGATCAAGGGTCTGCTGGTCGTCGTCACGCTGATCGCGGGCCTGTTCGCCTGTTATCGCAGCCTGGCGCTGGAAAAGCCGATCATCGCGCTGCGCCGTCCTTCGCTGCCCAAACTCAATCTGCCGCGCCCGACGCTGGGCTTTGGCGGGGCTGCCGCTGCGGCCGACGAAGACGCGTATGAGGATGACGAGCCGGCCGAACGGGTCATCGCCCCGCGCAAGCAGGTGTCGAACGAACCGAAACCGCCGATCACGATCCAGACGCCCAAGCCCGCCCCGGTGCAGCGTGCCATGGCGCCGATCAGCCAGGACGATCTGTTCGGCCACAGCTCGCTGCCATCGCCCGATCTGCTCAATCCGATTCCCGCCAATCAGGGCGGCAAGATCGACAAGGCCGCGCTGGAGCGCAACGCTCGCCTGCTCGAATCCGTGCTGGACGACTTCCATGTGAAGGGCAACATCACCGAAGTGCGCCCCGGTCCGGTCGTGACCATGTACGAACTGGAGCCCGCGCCGGGCATCAAGGCCAGCCGCGTGATCGCGCTGGCGGACGATATCGCCCGCAACATGTCGGCGCTGTCCGCCCGCGTCGCGACGATTCCGGGCCGCACCGTCATCGGCATCGAATTGCCCAATGCGAATCGCGAGGGCGTGTCCTTCCGCGAACTCATCACCAGCGAGCAATTCGCGCAGGAAGCGACCCTGCCGATCATCCTGGGCAAGAATATCTCGGGCGAACCGATCATCGCCGACCTGGCGCCGATGCCCCATCTGCTGATCGCGGGTACCACCGGTTCGGGTAAGTCGGTGGGCCTCAACGCGATGATCCTGTCGCTGCTCTATCGCATGACGCCGGACCAGCTGCGCCTGATCATGATCGATCCCAAGATGCTGGAACTGTCGACCTATGACGACATTCCGCATCTGCTCTCGCCAGTCGTCACCGAACCGGCCAAGGCGATCCGCGCGCTCAAATGGGCGGTGGAGCAGATGGAGGATCGCTATCGTATGATGGCGTCCATTTCCGTCCGTAACCTTGCCAATTATAATGAGAAGGTCCGCGCGGCGAAGGCCAAGGGCAAGCCGCTCGGTCGTCGCGTCCAGACCGGCTACGATCCCGAATCCGGCAAGCCCATCTATGAAGAGGAACAGCTGGATTTCCAGCCGTTGCCGCAGATCGTGGTGGTGGTGGACGAGCTGGCCGACCTCATGATGACGGCCGGCAAGGAAGTGGAATTCCTGATCCAGCGTCTGGCGCAAAAGGCCCGCGCAGCCGGCATCCACCTGATCCTCGCGACGCAGCGCCCGTCGGTCGACGTCATCACCGGCGTCATCAAGGCGAACCTGCCGACCCGCATCAGCTTCTTCGTCACGTCGAAGATCGACAGCCGCACTATCCTTGGCGAACAGGGCGCCGAACAGCTGCTGGGCAAGGGCGACATGCTCTACATGCACGGCGGCAAGGGCCTGACCCGCGTCCATGGCCCCTTCGTATCGGACGACGAAGTGCGCATGGTCGCCGACCATTGGCGCGCGCAGGGCCAGCCCGATTATATCCAGGCCGTCACCGAGGAACCCGAGGAGGGCAGCTTCGCCCTCGACGGCGTGGACCTGGGCGACGACAGCCCGGATGCGCAACTGTTCCGCAAGGCCTGCCAGCTGGTGTTCGAAAATCAGAAGGCGTCGACCAGCTGGCTGCAACGGCAATTGCGCGTCGGCTACAATAGCGCCGCCCGCCTGATCGAACGGATGGAGGAAGAAGGGCTGGTCGGTCCTCCCAACCATGTCGGCCGCCGCGAAGTGCTGCGCGACGAGAATGGGAATCCCATCTGACCCAACCGGAATCGCGACGATTGCGCTTTATGCAATCGCACTGCTTTCCTTCGCATTTGCCGTCATGAACCAGTTGGAACATAGAGAGCAGGCCTTTCAGGCATCCTCTCCTAAAAACTTTTACGGGCTGGTCTTCGGATCGGCCCTTTTTTTTGTCTGCAAATGGGTCTAGGCACGTCTCGCTGCTGCCGCGCCGATAACATAATTGGAGCGGTGCCGCCGGTCAGACCGGCAGGGCGAGGCGGGAGCATGGGGGATCGAGCCGGTCCCGAGTTAAAAGCGGATGCTCTCCCCCATCACTCCCTTCCCAAAATGCGTTATGTCGGAACAGCCGAGTTCACGGGGGGTTCAAGCCCCATCGCCTAGCCCCACTCTCCCAAACAATCGGAGTTGAACGCCATGAAGCGCATCGTTGCGCCCCTCGCGCTTGTCCTTGCTGCCACCACCGCACTGGTCGCGCCGACCGTGCCGGCAACCGCGCAGCAGCAGGACCAGTCCGACCTTGCCAAGGTCAACGACTATATCCGCAGCGTCACTACCCTGACCGCCGATTTCAGCCAGACCGACCGCAACGGCCAGACCCTGACCGGCAAGCTGACCCTGAAGCAGCCAGGCAAGATTCGCTTCCAATATCAAAAGGGCGTGCCGCTGCTGATCGTCAGCGATGGCAAGGCGCTGACCATGATCGATTATGAAGTGCGGCAGGTGCAGCGCTGGCCGATCGGCAATTCGCCGCTGGGCGCGCTGCTCGATCCGTCCAAGGATCTGTCCAAATATGGCAAGCTGGTGCCGACTGGCGATCCGACGGTCCTGAGCGTAGAGGCGCGCGATCCCAAGCGGCCCGAATATGGCACCATCACCATGATCTTCAAACGCAACGCGTCCGCGCCGGCGGGGCTTCAGCTCTATGGCTGGGTCATGCTCGATTCGCAAAATAACCGCACGGCGGTGCGCTTTTCCAATCAGGTTTATGGCGCACCGGTCGCCGACTCCGCCTTCCGCTGGACCGATCCGCGACCCAGAGGCCGCTCCGCCGGCAGTTGACCCGAGCGTCCGGCAAGACGGCCCGAGCGATCGGGCCCAATCTTGCCGGCCCGTTCATCTGACGCTCATATGAGCGGCGCTAATCATACATCAACGGCGCGAGACCAAACCGGGATTTCCCCCCTGTTACCCGGTCCCCCTCTCGTACCGCGAAGCGCTTCAAGAGCGCGATCGAGACCCCCGTTCCACGCCCCCGGAGCGGGGGTCTTACTTTGTCCGCCACAACGGTCTTCCGCTTGCGCAACGACGCCGGCAACCCTAGTTGCCTACCATGGCCGACACTCTCTCCATCTGTTCCTGGAACATCAACTCCGTCCGCGCCCGCATCGACATCGTCGAACAGCTGCTGCGCGATGAGGCGCCCGACATATTGTGCCTTCAGGAAACCAAGGTGGTGAACGAGATTTTCCCCACCGACATGTTCAAACGGATGGGCTATGTCCATCAGGTGCTGAACGGCCAGCGCATGCATCATGGCGTGGCGATCATGAGCAAGGTGCCGATCCATGAGGATGACCGGTTCGACTGGCAGGCCAATGGCGAAGCACGCCATGTCGGCGTCCGGCTCGACAATGGCGTACGGATCGAAAATGTCTATGTGCCTGCCGGCGGCGACGTTCCCGATCGCGATGTGAACCCCAAATTCGGCCAGAAGCTCGATTTCATCGAACGGATGATCCAATGGTCGTCCGGCCTTGGCGACAAATCGGCCATCCTGACCGGCGATTTCAACATCGCGCCGCTGGAATCCGATGTGTGGAGCCACAAGCAATTGCTGAACGTGGTCAGCCATACGCCGATCGAATGTGAGATTCTGGCGCGGTTGCAGGCGTCGAACGACTGGGTCGATATCGGCCGCCATTTCCACCCCGCGCCGGCGCGCCTCTACACTTGGTGGAGCTATCGCGCGAAGGATTGGGCGGAATCGGATCGTGGCCGTCGCCTCGACCATATGTGGATGACCAAGGATGTCGCGGACAAGGCGGTCAGCCATCGCGTCGTCGAACCGGCGCGCAGCTGGATCAAGCCGTCCGACCATATCCCCATCATTACCGAGTTCGCTTTCTGATGAGAACCGGGATCGGACGGGATGCGGCGCGAGCGATCGACGCGCTGCGCCGTGGCTGGGCGATCCGTCTGGCCGCCCCCGATGGTGCGATCCGCCTGATGGCGATCGAGGGGGCGGATGCGGTGACGCTGGCGGATTTCGACCCGCATGGTCGGGCCGACATTCTGATTTCCGCCGCCCGTGCCGAAACGCTGAAACTTGGCAATCAATTGGCCGCCGCCGACCCCGACATGCCGGTGCTGGTCGAGCGCGCGCCGTGGATCGACGCCGACGTCGCCACCGCCATTTCCGACCCGGTGCTGGACTTGGCGTCCCCGCTCAAGGGGCCATTTCGCGCGCGTACCTTGCCCGCGCCGCAAGCGGCCAAGGCGGCGCTTCGCCTCGCGCGTCTCGCCGGCATCCTGCCCGCCTATTTCCTTCTGAAAGGCGACGGCTCGGTGGAGGCGGAGGTGAGCGCCGACGCTATTTCCGCCTATGACGATGCGACCAACCTTGCCATCGCCACCCGCGCGCGCCTGCCGGTATCGGCGAGCGAGAGCGCGGAAATCATCGCCTTTCGCAGTCCGGACGAACCGCGTGAGCATGTCGCGCTGATCGTGGGCAAGCGCGATGGATCGCCGCCCGTCATTCGGCTGCACAGCGAATGCCTGACCGGCGACGTGCTGGGCAGCCTGAAATGCGATTGTGGCCCGCAACTGCATGAGGCGCTGCACCGGATCGCCGACGCGCCCTGGGGCATCCTCCTCTATCTGCGGCAGGAAGGGCGCGGCATCGGCCTCGTCAACAAGCTGCGCGCCTATGCGATGCAGGATCAGGGGTTCGACACGGTCGATGCCAATGTCCGGCTGGGCTTCGCCATCGATGCGCGCGACTTCTCGGTCGCGGCGCGGATGCTCGACCTGCTCGCCGTCGATCAGGTGCGCCTGCTCACCAACAATCCCAACAAGGTGACGGGGCTGGAGGCGGCGGGCATCAAGGTGACGGAACGCCTGCCGATCATCCTGGCCGCCAATCCGCACAACGAACGTTATCTCGCCACCAAGCGCGACCGGACCGGCCACCAATTATGAGCGTCATCCGCGTCGAAAGCGGCGCGGGGCGCCTGACCTTCGGCGATATCGCTATGGCCTGCACCATCGGCCGCAGCGGCGCCTGTGCGGCGGCAGACAAGCGTGAAGGCGATGGCTGCACCCCTCTTGGGGTCTGGCCCATTCGCGGTGTCCTGCTGCGTTCCGGCAAGGTCGATGCGACCGGCATAAACCTGCCCTGGCGCTGGGTACGTGGTAACGACGGCTGGTCGGACGATATCGCCGACCCGGCCTATAACCGCCCGGTCCGCCTGCCGCGTCCCTATTCCGCCGAAAGCCTGACCCGCAGTGACGACGCCTATGACGTCATCGTCGTGCTGGGTCATAATGACGCGCCGCCGGTGCCGGGCATGGGCAGCGCGATCTTCTTCCATCTGTCCGAAGGTCGACCGACGGCGGGCTGCGTCGCCGTGGACCGCGATGACATGCTACGCCTCCTGCCATTGCTGGTGCCGGGTGATGGGATGGAGATTGTGGCTTAAAGCCGTTTCATCCCCCTTCCGTTCGGGCTGAGCTTGTCGAAGCCCCGTTGTCTTTCCAACCCTTGGAGAAAAAGAACGGCCCTTCGACAGGCTCAGGGCGAACGGGTCTTGTTGAAAGCAATGCTGGCCTATGCCCGCTCCAGCGCTTCGCCCACTTCGCCACCGGCCGCTTCCAGCAGGCGCCGTTCCAGCGTCTGCAACCGTGCCTTGCTCTCGATCTTCCCGCCCAGCAGGTCGGTGACATAGAAAGTATCGACCGCGCGCTCGCCATAGGTGGCGACATGGGCGCTGTGCACCGTCACCTTCGACTGGAACAGTGCATTGGCGAGGCTGAACAACAAGGCCGGCCGGTCGCGCGCATTGACCTCCACCACGGTAAAGCGGTTCGACGCCTTGTTGTCGATCAGCACATTGGGTTCGATGCGGAAGGCTTCGGCACGGGTGCGGGGCAGGGGGCGCGCCGCCAGCTTGGTGATCATCCGGTGCCGGTTGGACAGTGAATCCTCGATCGCGCCGCGAATCCGCTTCAACTGATCGTCGCTGTGGAATGCGCCGCCCAGCGGATCCTGCACCAGGAAATTGTCGATCGCCACGCCGTCGCGCGTCGTATGGATGCGCGCGTCGATGATGTTGCCGCCGGCCAGATGGATGGCACCGGCGATGCGGTAGAACAGGCCCGGATGGTCGGTGGCGTAGACCGTCACCAGCGTCGCGCCGCGCTGCGGATAATATTGCGCCGCGATCGACAATTGGGCGTCGCCCGCGGCTAGGATATGCTGGGCATTGTGGAAGAGAATGTCGTCCGGTTCGGCGATCCAGTAGCTTTCGGGCAGCCGCTTGCTGAAAGCCTCGAACGTCGGCTCGTCCATGCCCAACGCCTCGCGCAGCGCATGCTGCTTGGCAATGACGCGCTCGCCCCGACCCTTTTGCTTATGGCCCAGCCGCAGCACTTCCTCGGCGGACTCATAGAGATCGCCCAGCAACTGTCGCTTCCAGCTGTTCCAGACACCCGGTCCCACCGCGCGAATATCCACCACGGTCAGGCACAGCAGCAGGCGCAACCGTTCGGGGCTTTGCACCACATCGACGAAATCGAGGATTGTCTTATAGTCCGCCAGATCGCGCTTGAAGGCGGTGGCCGACATCAGCAGATGGTATCGCACCAGCCAGGCGACCGTCTCCGTCTCCGCCGGGGTCAGGCCCAGGCGCGGGCAAAGCTGTTCGGCCACCTCTGCACCCAGCAAACTATGATCGCCGCCGCGTCCCTTGGCGATATCGTGCAGCAGCACCGCGACATAGAGGGCGCGACGCGACAGCAATTTGCCCATCAGGTCGCTTGCCAGCGGATGGTCCTGCGTCAGTTCGCCCTTTTCGATCCGCGACAGCAGGCCGACGGCGCGGATGGTATGCTCGTCGACCGTGTAATGATGATACATGTCGAACTGCATCTGCGCGACAACGCGGCGGAAGTCCGGCACGAACCGGCCGAAGACGGTGGATTCGTTCATCCAGCGCAACACCGTTTCCGGATCGCGCGGTGACGTCAGCACCTCCATGAAGGCGGCATTGGCGCGTGGATCCTTGCGCACCTTGGCGGAAATCAGGCCTGCGTCCCGGCTCGCCGCGCGCATGGCGCTGGGATGGATCTGCAACCCATGCTTGTCCGCCACGGCGAAGATATCCAGCAGCCGCACCGGGTCCGCCTTGAAGAAATCATCGCTGGGCAGCGCGATCCGCCCGCGTTCCAGAACGAACCCGTCCAGCTTCTTGGGCCGGCGGAAGATTGACGGAATATAGCGTCGGCCTTTTTCGGCCATCTGGTCGTCCAGATGCGCCAGGAACACGGCGGTCAGGTCGCCCACCGTCTTTGCGTTCAGAAAATAATAGCGCATGAAACGCTCGACTCCGGACCGGCCCGCACGCCCGGTAAAGTGCATGCGCGTCGCGGTTTCCAGTTGCAGGTCGAAGGTCAGCCGATCCTCCGCCCGGCCGGTGATGGTGTGCAGGTGGCACCGCACCGCCCACAGGAAATCCTCGGCTTTCTGAAACTGGCGCAATTCGGCTTCGGTCAGCAGGCCGACATCGACCAGATCGGCGACCGAGCGCACCCGGTTCACATATTTGCCGATCCAGAACAGCGTGTGCAGGTCGCGCAGCCCGCCCTTGCCTTCCTTGACGTTCGGCTCGACGACATAGCGGCTGTCGCCCATGCGCTTGTGCCGCTCGTCGCGCTCCTCCAGCTTTTCGGTCACGAAGGCGCGGGCATTGCCCTGCATCACTTCGGCGTCGAAGCGGACCGACGTTTCCTCATACAGCGCCCGGTCGCCCCAGACATAGCGCGCCTCCAGCAACGCGGTGCGCACCGTCAGGTCGCTCTTGGCCATGCGCATCGTTTCATCGACCGAACGGCTGCTATGCCCGACCTTCAGCCCCAGATCCCACAGCGAATAGAGCATGGATTCGATCACCTGCTCGGTCCAGCCAGTCGGCTTCCAAGGGGTGATGAAGCCGATATCGACGTCGCTGTGCGGCGCCATTTCGCCCCGGCCATAGCCGCCCACAGCCATCAGCACGATCCGCTCGCCAGTGCTGCGATTGCCGGCGGGATAGAGATGATGCGTCGTCGCGTCGTAGAGCAGGCGCAATATCTGGTCGATCAGGAAGGCGAAGGCCGTCACCGACTCCCGTCCGCGGGTCGGCTTGACGCTCAGCCGGCGGGCGACTTCGGCCCGGCCCTCGTCCAGTGCCGCCTTCAATTCCTTCACGATTCCGCCGCGCAGGCGCATGGCATCGCCCCGATGCTCCTGCGCCAGAGCGTTGATCGTATCGGAAATGGCGCGCCGGTCGATGATCGCACGCCGCGATCCCAGCGCTGGATACTGTATGCCCATGGCCATGCTCTAGTCGTGCCGCATGTCGGCGGCCAGTTGTTTCAGTCGATATATATGATCGAGTGCCTCACGCGGGGACAAGGCGTCGGCATCGATCGCCGCGATCGCCGCCAGCAGCGGATCGGGCGCCTCTTCTTCCTGCGTCGCCACCGCCGCGAACAAGGGCAGGTCGTCCAGTCCCGCTGCGATCCCGCCGGTCTTCGCCTTGCCCGCCTCCAGCCGCGCCAGCACATCCTTGGCGCGCTTCAGCACGGCCGGTGGCAACCCCGCCAGCCGTGCGACGGCCAGGCCGTAGCTGCGATCGGCCGGCCCCTCGGCCAGTTCGTGCAGCAATATGAGGTCGCCCTTCCACTCGCGCGCGCGGACATGGTGTAGCGACAACGACAACAGCGTCTCGGCCAGCCGCGTCAGTTCATGATAATGGGTGGCGAACAGGCAGCGGCAGCGATTGACCTCATGCACCGCCTCCACCACGGCCCATGCGAGCGCGAGGCCATCATAGGTGGATGTGCCGCGGCCCACCTCGTCCAATATGACGAAGCTACGCTCTGTGGCTTGCGCCAGGATCGCCGCTGTCTCGACCATCTCGACCATGAAGGTCGATCGCCCCTTGGCGAGGTTGTCCGACGCGCCGACCCGGCTGAACAGCCGATCCACCAGAGTCAGCGTCGCGGCCTGCGCCGGTACATAGCCGCCAGCCTGCGCCAATATGACGATCAGCGCATTTTGCCGCAGGAAGGTCGATTTACCGCCCATGTTCGGCCCGGTGACCAGCCACAGCCGGTCGCCCTCGTTCAGCCGGCAATCATTGGCGACGAAAGGCTGCCCGTCCTTGCGCAGCGCATCCTCCACCACCGGATGCCGTCCGCCCACGATGTCGAGGCACTGGCCCGCGCCATCTGCCGCAACGAAATGCGGCCGTTGCCATCCACCCTCGGCCGCCCGCTCGGCGAGCGAAGCCGCCACGTCCAGCCGCGCCAGCGCATCGGCGGCGCGGGCGATGTCGGCCTTGCGATCCAGCACCGCGCCGATCAGTTCCTCCAGATGCGCCGCCTCGGCCACCAGCGCATGGGCACCGGCCTGCGCCACGCGCCCGGCTTCCTCATGCAGGTCGATCGAGTTGAACCGCACCACGCCCGCCAGCGTCTGGCGATGGGTAAAGCCGCTGTCGGGCGCCATCAGCGCATCGGCGGCACGGGCCGGCACTTCGACATGGTATCCCAGCACGCCATTATGGCGGATCTTGAGCGCGGAAATCCCGGTCTGCGCGCGATATTTGGCCTCCAGCGCGGCGATCGCCCGGCGGCCGTCACTGCTCAGCCGCCGCAATTCGTCCAGCGCCGGATCATAACCGTCGGCGATATAGCCGCCGCTCGCCGTCTCGGTCGGCGGAGCGGGCACCAGCGCGCGCGACAGCGCATCGACCAGCGCGCCATGCCCGTCCAGCGCCGGTAACAACTGCACCAGCATCTGCGGCACATCGGCCAGCCGCCCCAGCCGCTCGCGCAGCAGCCGCGCGCCGCCAAGGCCATCGCGCAACTGCCCCAGATCGCGCGGGCTGCCACGCCCCACCGCCACGCGCCCCAGCGCCCGGCCGATATCGGGCAAGGCCCGCAGCGCCCCGCGCAACTGGTCGCGCAACGTCGCATCGTCATGGAACAGCGTGACCAGCCCCAGCCGCGCTTCGATGACCGCCAGATCCATCAGCGGCGCCGACAGATCCTGCCCCAACAGCCGGGCGCCCGCGCCCGTCACCGTCCGGTCGATCGCGCCCAACAGGCTGCCCGCCCGCGTGCCCGCCGTGGTCGACACGATTTCCAGACTCTCGCGCGTCGCTGCGTCGATCGCGACATGGCCGCCACTGGTCTTGCGCAGCGGCGGCGCCAGGAAGGGCAGCGTGCCCTTGCCCGCGTGGTCCAGATAGGCGATCAGCCCGCCCATCGCCGCCAGCTCGGCCCGGCCGAACTGGCCGAATCCGTCCAGTGTCGCTACCCCGAACAGGCGTTTCAGTGCCTCCTCGGCCCGGCTGCTGGAAAAGGCGGCCTTGTCGAACGGGTGCATGTCCGCCACCTCGATGCCCGATCCCTCGGCCACCACCACTTCGCTCGGCCGCAACCGCGCCAGCTCGGCGGGCAGGTCGGCAAACGGGCAGGTCATCGTTTCGAACCGGCCGGTGGAAATATCGGCGGCGGCGATGCCGATCTCGCCCGATCCTTCCCCGCCGACCTGCGCCAGCGCCACCAGCATATTGTCGCGCCGGCTGTCGAGCAGAGTCTCCTCGGTCAGCGTGCCGGCGGTCACATAACGCACGATCGCGCGCGCCACCAACGTCTTGCCGCCGCGCGCCTTGGCCTGCGCCGGCGTTTCGGTCTGCTCGGCGATGGCGACGCGATGTCCGCCCTTGATCAGCCGCGCCAGATAGCCTTCTGCGCTATGCACCGGCACGCCGCACATCGGAATGGGCTGGCCGCCATGTTCGCCCCGACTGGTCAGCGCGATATCCAGCGTCGCCGCCGCCATCTTCGCATCGTCGAAGAACAGCTCGAAAAAATCGCCCATGCGGTAGAAGAGCAGGCAGTCCTGCGCCTCCGCCTTGAGCGTCAGATATTGCGCCATCATCGGCGTCGGGGCGGCGGCAGAAGCTGGATTGTCGGTCGAAGAAGCCATGGGGCAGGGCGATAGCCTGAACCTTGGGCTGAAACCAGCGCTTCCCGGAAAGGCAGGAAAATTGCGCTTCTCGCACTTGCCCACACGATAATCTTGCCGCTAGGGCCACCTTATTGTTCCATTATGTGGGTGCCAGCGATGTCCGATAAATCGAATGTGGAATTTTCCGAGCGCGAGGCGCTGTTCTTCCACTCGACCGGCCGCCCCGGCAAGATCGAGATCATCGCGTCGAAACCGATGGCGACGCAGCGCGACCTCAGCCTCGCTTACTCGCCGGGCGTTGCCGTCCCGGTACGCGCCATCGCCGCCGATCCGGCGACCGCTTATGATTACACGGCCAAGGGCAATCTGGTCGCGGTCATCTCCAACGGCACGGCGATCCTGGGCCTCGGCAATCTGGGCGCGCTGGCGTCCAAGCCGGTGATGGAGGGCAAGGCCGTCCTCTTCAAGCGCTTCGCCGACGTCGATTCCATCGACATCGAACTCAAGACCGAGGATGTCGATCGTTTCATCGATGCGGTCGAGCTGATGGAGCCGACCTTCGGCGGCATCAACCTTGAAGATATCAAGGCGCCCGAATGCTTCATCATCGAACAGACGCTCAAGGAACGGATGAACATCCCGGTCTTTCATGACGATCAGCATGGCACCGCGATCATCGCGGCAGCAGGCGTCATCAATGCGGCCCTGCTCACCGGCCGCGACATGAAGGACATGAAGGTGGTGGTGAACGGCGCGGGCGCCGCTTCCATCAGCTGCACCGAACTGATCAAGGCACTGGGCGTCCCCAACGACAATGTCATCATGTGCGACAGCAAGGGCGTGATCTATCAGGGGCGCACGGAGGGCATGAACCAGTGGAAGTCGGCCCATGCGGTCAAGACCGACGCGCGCACCCTGACGCAAGCGGTCAAGGGCGCCGACGTGTTCCTGGGTCTGTCGGTCGCCGGGGCCATGAGCCAGGAGATGGTCAAGTCCATGGCGCCCAATCCGATCATCTTCGCCATGGCCAATCCGGACCCGGAAATCCTGCCGCCCGACGCTCATGCCGTGCGCCCCGACGTGATCGTCGCGACCGGCCGGTCGGACTTCCCCAATCAGGTCAACAATGTCCTCGGCTTCCCCTTCATCTTCCGCGGCGCGCTGGACGTGCGGGCGACCGGCATCAACGAAGCGATGAAGCTGGCCGCCGCCCATGCCATCGCCGAACTGGCGCGCGAACAGGTGCCCGAAGAAGTGGCCAAGGCCTATGGCCGTTCGCACAGCTTCGGCCCGGACTATATCATCCCCGCGCCGTTCGACCCGCGCCTGATGGAAGTGGTGCCCGCCGCCGTCGCCCAGGCTGCGATGGAAACCGGCGTCGCGCAAAAACCGATCGAGGATATGGCGGCCTATCGCCAGTCGTTGAAGGCACGGCTCAACCCGACCACCTCGGTCCTCACCAGTGCCTATGAGATCGCCAAGGCCAACCCCAAGCGCGTCGTCTTCGCCGAAGCCGAAGAAGAAGTGGTGCTGCGCGCCGCCATCCAGTTCCGCGAGCTGGGCTATGGTATCCCCGTCCTGGTCGGCCGCGACGATGTGATGGAAAAGCTCAAGGCGTTGGGCGTGCGCGATCCCGAAAGCTTCGAACTGCACAACAGCGTCAACTCGCCGCTGGTGCCCGACATGGTCGACCTGCTCTATGCCCGGCTTCAGCGGCGCGGCTATCTGCGTCGCGATTGCGAACGGATGGTCAATCGCGATCGCCATATTTTCGGCACGCTGCTGGTCAAGATGGGCGTCGCCGATGCGATGATCACCGGCACGACCCGCCCCTATGGCCAGACCCTGCGCGAAGTGAAGCGCGTGATGGACTCTGCGCCGGGCCGTACCCCCTTCGGCATCCATGTCATGGTGGCCAAGGACAAGACCGTGTTCCTGGCCGACACGACCGTGCATGAACGGCCGTCTGCCACCGAACTGGCCGATATCGCCGAAGGGACCGTGGCCGTCGCCCGCCGCATGGGCCATGACCCGCGCGTCGCCTTCCTGTCCTATTCCAACTTCGGCAATCCGCCCGGCGCCTTCCTCGACAATGTGCGCGATGCGGTGAAGCTGCTCGATGAACGGGCCGTCGATTTCGAATATGAAGGCGAAATGACGCCCGACGCGGCGCTCAATCCGACCGTCATGAAAAGCTACCCGTTCAGCCGCCTGTCGGGGCCTGCCAATGTGCTGGTCATGCCCGGCCTGCAATCGGCCAATATCTCGGCCAAGCTGCTGCGCGAACTTGGCGGCACGACGATGATCGGCCCGTTGCTGGTCGGCATGGAAAAATCGGTGCAGATCGCCACCATGTCTTCCAACGCGTCCGAACTGCTGACTCTGGCCGTGCTGGCGGCAGGCGGCGTCGCGCTCTGATCCCGCGCGGGCCATCGGCTGAGATTTTCTCGTCGGTGGTCCGCGCTTTATCATTTGCTTATGCCGCGTTCTGGGCGAGAGGGGGACGCATGAACCGTCTCGGGAGCAAGGCATGAGCGTGGCCAGTTTCGACAATGCGACTTTTCGCCGGGTGCTGGGCCATTACCCCACCGGCGTCTGCGTCGTCACCGCGGTAGAGGCGGATGGCACGCCGATCGGCATGGTCGTCGGCTCCTTCACCTCGGTTTCGCTCGATCCGCCGCTCGTCGCCTTCTTCCCGGCCAAAAGCTCGGGCAGCTGGCCGCGCTTGCAGGCGGTCGGCAAATTCTGCGTCAATGTGCTGGCCAGCGACCAGCTGCCGCTCTGCCGCCAGATCGCCGGTCCAGGACCGGACAAGTTTGCCGGCCTGTCCCACCGCGTGTCGGCCAATGGGTCGCCGATTCTCGACGATGTCGTCGCCTGGATCGACTGCACGCTCGACGCGGTGCATGAAGCGGGCGACCATTATATCGCGCTTGGCCGCGTGGTCGCGCTGGAAGTCGACCGTCCCGGCAGCCCCTTGCTCTTTTTCCAGGGCAATTACGGGGAATTTTCGCTGCTGGAATGAAGGATTCCGACGCCGGGCGTCGCCTTCAGGGGATAGCAAGGTTCAGGGGCGCATATTTCGGTAGAATTTCGCTATCGGACATGCCGGAGACATATTACCCCTCCTTAACCCGCATCATCTAATGCGGATGCGCCGCCCCCGGACCGGACCTTTTGATGACCGCGTTGCTGATCACCGTCGATACCGAACTCTCCTCCTCGCTGCATCAGCGTGGGGTGAGCCTCGCCGACAATGTCGATCGGTCGATCTGGGCGCGGACGCGGTCCGGCGCTTTCGGCATCGGCTGGCAGATGGAGCAGCTCGACCGCCATGGGCTGAAGGGCGTCTTCTTCGTCGATCCCATGCCGGCGCTGGTCCATGGCACCGATTTTATGGCCCCCATCGTCCACGCCATCGTCGCGCGCAGGCATGAGGTGCAGATGCATATCCATACCGAGTGGCTGGCCTGGGCGAAGGATTCGCCGGTCGGCGGTCGGCAGGGGCGCAATATCGGCGACTTTTCGCTGGACGATCAGATCATCCTGCTCGGCCGTGCCAAACAGCTGTTGGAACAGGCTGGCGCGCCCGCCATCAGCGCCTTTCGCGCCGGCAATTTCGGCGCCAATGACGATACGCTGCGCGCACTTGCGACTCTGGGCGTTGCTTGGGACAGCAGCGTCAATCCGGCCTATCTCGGCCGCGAATGCGGCATTTCAGCCGACCGGGCACAGATCGGCGCGACTCGTGCGCAAGGTGTCGTCGAATTGCCGGTATCGGGCATAGAGGACCGGCCCGGCGGTTTCCGCCCGGCCCAGATCTGCGCCATGTCCGCCGCCGAGATGCGCGCCGGCCTGCGCCATGCCGTGCGGGAGGGGCATGACGCCTTCAATGTCGTCACCCATAGTTTCGAAATGCTCTCCCGCGATCGTCGGCGTCCCAATGGCGCCGTCATCGCCCGGTTTCAGGCGCTCTGCCGCGATGCTGCCCGGTTGCGCGGCGTCCGGGGTGCGGGCTTCAACGACTTGTCCGTGGATCTCGCCGACCGGCCGGCCCGCACGCTCAGCCGCGCCGCGCCCAGCCGGCTGCGCACCGGCCTGCGCCTTGCGGAGCAGGCCCTGGCGACCTGGCGCTACGAACATCGGCTGGTACCTGCGTGACCGCATTGCCCGGTGCGATCGTCCTGGGTCTGGAAAACGCCATCGGCCTTGCGGTCGTGCGCGATCTGGGCCGGCATGGCGTACCTGTGCATGGCATCGCGCGCGATTGCGCCTCCATCGTCACCGCCTCGCGCTATTGCACCGACTGGACGCAGCGCCCGGCCGGCCCGATCGCCGACTGGCTGCCCGGCCTGATCGCTCGCACCGGCGCCCGCGCCGTTCTGGCCATTTCCGAAACCGACCTGCTGCAACTCTCGACCCTGCCGGCGATGATCGGCGATTGTCACATTCTCGTCCCCCGGCCGCAGCAGCTCGAACGGGTGCTGGACAAGATGCAGACGTTGCAGGCGGCGACGGTGGCGGGGCTGCGCGTGCCACAGACCTGGCAGCCGCACGCTGACGAGGATTTCGCCGCCCGTACCGCGCAGATGCGTTACCCGCTGGTCGCAAAATGGTCCAATCCGCCCGAAATCATGGGTCTGCTCGAACGAGCGGGCCTGGAATGGATCAAGACCGACTATATTCGCGACGCCGCCCAACTGCTCGCCTTGCTGGACCGCTATGCGCCGATCGGCCGCTGGCCGTTGATTCAGCAATATTGCCGGGGCGTGGGCCTAGGCCAGATGCTCTATATGGCAGGCGGGCAGGCGACGCTGCGCTTCCAGCATCGCCGCCTGCACGAATGGCCGCCCGAAGGAGGCGTTTCCACCCTTTGCCGCGCCGAACCCGTGAACGCGCATGGTGCGCAAATGGCGCTGTCGGAAAAGCTGTTGCAGGCGCTCGATTGGGAAGGGCAGGCGATGGTCGAATATCGCTACGAACCCGACAGCGGCCATTATTGGTTGATGGAGGTCAACGGTCGCTTCTGGGGCAGCCTGCCGCTGGCGCTCCATTGCGGCGCCGACTTCGCGTGGGAGGCCTATCGTCGCACCGTGCTGCGCCAGACCGACCCCGCCCCCCCGCCGCGCGACGATCTGCGCGCGCGCTACATGGTGCCCGAAACCAAAAGGCTGGCCCGCATCCTCCTCGCGCCCGGCCGCATCGACGATCCTTTTTTCCGTCGCCGTCCGGTCGTCGATCTGGTTGCCTATCTGCTGGCCTTTTTCGACCCGCGTGCGCGCTATTATGTGTTCAGCCGCTCGGACCCGCGGCCCTGGCTACGCGACATGGTGCAGATCGTCAGGAAAGCCGTGCGCCGGGAAAAGCCCTGACCAATTGCGGGATCGCCCGGTCGATCCGCATCAGGCACGTCGCCATGTAGCGATCGTCAAGGCTGTAGGGATCATGCAGATGCGGCAACATCGGCCGGGTCCACTGGCCCAGCAGCATGCGCGGCATATCTTTCAGGCGCGGATCGCCGGCCAGCCGGTGCAATTGCCGCACCTCCATCGCCAGCAGCAGGTCGCCGTCCTGCGGTTCATGATCCTGCATATCGATCGCCTGGTGCGCCGACAGGTCATGGCCCAGCGCCGTCGCCGCCACGATGGCGGGCGGATGGGCACCGCGCCCGCTGGTGGTGGACAGGCCGAAGGAAGCGACGTTCAGCCCTGCCTTCTTTGCGGCCACATCGGCAAAGGCGCTACGGCAGATATTGCCCTGACACACGAACACCAACCGCCGCACCTGCGCCACATCGGGCGCACGGCTGGCGGATCGACCCAGCAAAAGTTGAAGATAGGATAGGGCGAGCCGGACAAGCCCACGAAAGGTACCGAAGCGGGACTTGATCATCGCGCGGAACCTATCGAAAAAATGGCGGAGACGGAGGGATTCGAACCCTCGGTGGCCCCTTAAGGCCACGACGGTTTAGCAAACCGCTGGTTTCAGCCACTCACCCACGTCTCCGCACGAAATTTGTCCACCTTCACAGGGGGACAATGGCTGGGGAGGGGCTATAGCGATGGCTTTGCTGCATGGCAACGGGCTGGATCAGGAATTTTCGCCTCTTCCGCATTTTTCGTTCCGGCGCGGAATCGACTCGGGTCGCCGTTCGTTCATTGTCGTTTCAGCTTGCTGGTCGCAATGCCTGTATCTGGGTCTATATATGGCTATGACGCGCGCTTTTCGGGGAGTATCGGGCATGATCGGCATCAACGGGCAGATAGGTGCCCGCATCGCGCGAGCAAGCTTGCTGGTCGCCGCGCTGGCGGGCATGGCGCTGACGCCGCTTGCGGCCTCTGCGCAGGTGCGTACGATCGATCCCAACAGCGCGATCGATTCCGATCTCGCGCCGCCGCCGCCGACCAACAGGAACCCCACCGATCCCGGCGTCGATTCCAGCGTGGATCGGGGTGCGACGCCGTACGAACCGAATCTGGATGCCGGTGTTCCGCCCGTCGCCAATGGCGGCAACACCGCGACCGGCGCGCCCGTGACCACCAATTCGCCGCCTGCCGCGATGGCGCCGGGCGAATCCTATCAGGAAGACGATCTGATCGGCGCTGCCGAAGGCGTGTTCGGCAAGGGGGCCGAAGGGCTGGCCGGCATGATCGAGAAAATTCTGAAGGATCAGGGGCGCCCCAACGCCTATATTTCCGGGCGTGAGGCGTCGGGCGCCTTCGTCGTCGGCCTGCGCTATGGTTCGGGCACGCTCAACCACAAGGTGGAGGGCAAGCGCGAAGTCTATTGGACCGGCCCGTCGATCGGTTTCGACGTCGGCGGCAATGCGGCCAACACCTTCGTCCTGGTCTATAATCTCTACGACACGCAGGATCTCTACCACCGCTTCCCCGCGGCGGAGGGCACTGCCTATCTCGTCGGCGGCTTCACCGCCTCCTATCTGCGCTGGGGCAGCGTGGTGCTGATCCCCATCCGTCTCGGCGTGGGCTATCGGCTGGGCGTCAACGCGGGCTATATGAAATTCACGGAAAAGCGGAACTGGTTGCCTTTCTAAATCAGCACAAGCACCCCTCCCGCTTGCGGGAGGGGCATCTAGGCTTGGCGAGCCGTAGGCGAGTTTAGCCGCACCGGGGTGGGCACGGCGCTTCTATAACCCCAACGCCAGCTGCTCCCCCTGATCCGCCTCTTCCTCTCCCTCCAGATTATGCACGCCCAGCCCGAGCAGCCGCGCGCCCATGCGCAGCGGCAGTTGCGCGACCAGCAATTCCCGCCCGGCCTGCGCCAGCAACTCCGGCGACCGCACCGGCGCTGAAAAACTGCGCGAGCGGGTGATGATCCGGAAATCGGCGAACTTCACCTTCAGCACCACCGTCCGGCCCCAGGCCCCGGCTTTCTCGATCCGCGTCCACAGCGACGCGGCGATCCGCTCGATCTCCGCCACCAGCGCTTCTTCTTCGATCAAATCGTCGAAAAACGTATCCTCGACGCTCACCGATTTACGCCCTTCGCGCTCGCGCACCGGCCGGTCGTCCTGCCCGCGCGCCGCGCGATAATAATAGTCGGCGGCACTGCCGAAATGGCTCTGGAGGAATCGCATGTCCCGCTCGCGCAGGTCCGCGCCCGTCTCGATTCCCAATGCCTGCATCCGCTTCGCCGTCACCGGTCCCACGCCATGGATGCGCCGCACCGGCATTGCCGCGATGAAGGCGGGCCCCTCGTTCGGCCGCACCACGCATACCCCATCGGGCTTGTTCTGGTCCGATGCCAGTTTGGCGATCAACTTGTTGTAGGACACGCCGGCCGATGCGGTCAGCCCCGTCTCCTCGCGGATCATCCGCCGAATCTCCTGCGCCACCGCAGTTGCCGACGCGATGCCCGGCTTGTTCACCGTCACGTCCAGATAGGCTTCGTCCAGCGACAAGGGCTGGATTATGTCGGTGAAACGGCTGAAAATCTCCCGAACCTGCCCCGATACCGCGCGATAGACATCGAATCGCGGGGGCACGAAGATCAGGTCGGGGCAGAGCCGCCGCGCCCGCGCGCCCGGCATGGCGGACCGCACGCCGAACTTGCGCGCTTCATAGCTGCACGTCGCCACCACCCCGCGCGGCCCACCGCCGCCCACCGCGATCGGCAGGCCCCGCAGCGACGGATCGTCGCGCTGCTCCACCGACGCATAAAAGGCGTCCATGTCGATATGGATGATCTTGCGCAGCGGCGGCAGCGAGGCGTCCATGCCGGACCCTATGCCACAGCCAGGAACGAAAGGGAAACAGATCAGTCCTGCAGACGCAGATTGTCCAGCAAGGTTTCCAGATGCGCGCGGCTGATTCGGCTCCACACATTATAGGTGCAGCCCTGACCCGCGACCCGCATATAGGCCAGCGATTCGAGGCCCTTGCCCTGCGCGTTATCCGCCGGATAGGGCTGCGCGCCGACCAGCCCGTAGCCGGCAAAAGCGGGGCCGGGCAAGGCGGGCAGGTCGCGCCTGTGCGGCCATTGCTTCGTCAATCGCGCCCGTTGCGCCGGCTCCGCCTCACCATCCATGGCGATGATCCCCGGCCCGGCAAAGCCGTAGGCGCTGCGCAGCCCCGGCAGGTCGAACGCCACCGCCCATCCGCCGCCGAATTGCGCCGGTCGCGCCTTGCCCTTCACCCCGCCGTCCGACAGCAGCGCGAGCGGCGCGCATGTCGCGCGATTCTCGGCCATGTCCCATTGCGCTCGCGCGACATCCTCGCCGATCATCGGGGCGGCGCCCGCGGCAACCAGCATCAGCGCGACCAGCATGGGCATGCCTCCTACTTCTTGTCCGTCAGCCCCAGCAATGCGGCAAAGGGACTGGCCTGCTCCTCGCTCAGCACGCCGGCCTCCTTCAGATAGCGGTCGGCATCCGGCGCGCGGGGAAAGGGCGTCATCGCCAGCGCCATCGTTTCGGCCACCGCTTCGCCCATGTCGATCACATGGCCGTCATAGCCGATCGTGTCGCAATCCTCGGCGTCCAGCTCCAACTCGTCGGCCTCCTGCGCCTCCTCCTTGTCGACCACGAAGCGCAGGACGAAATCGCTGTCGATCGTCTCGGGCACCGGCACGCCGGTCGCCACGCAGGGCTGGGCCAGCGCCGCACGCACCCGGCCGCGCGCCGTGATGGCGCCATCTTCGATCGCCAGGCCATAATCCGCCTCCAGCCGATCCAGCGCCGCCAATCCGAACCGCCTGGCCAGAGCATCCCGCTCGTCCTGCTTGGCGGCGATGTGCAGCTTAGGGGCCAGCCGGCCGATCGCGTCGGCCTTGTGGGTTCGGGAAAATTCCGGTGTCGCTGTCATAGTCATCCTAAATCTCCGGTCAGCAGCGCGTCGTGCGACAGGCAGCCCAGCCGCGTCCAGCGCGCCCGCAGCGTGCCCTCGACATGCGCCAGCGCCTCCTCGCTCACCTCAGCGCCGCGATACAGGTTGCGCCGCAGCGCCTCGGTCAGATCCGCGTCGTCCGTCAACGCTGCGCGATAGGCGCTGATCCGCCCGCCCAATGCGCTCATCATGCGGCCGACATGCTTGCCGACCACGACATCGCCCACGCCCTCCTGCCGCAACTGCCCGTCCATGTCATCGACGAACAATTCGGTCAGCCACACGCTGTCCTGTGCGCCCCGCTGCCCCGGCGCCTGCTGCTCCAGACGGATCAGCACCTGCGCCAGGATCGCGACGATCATGTCGAACCGCCCGTCCAGCGTGTCGGGCACCGCGCCCTCGACATACCAATGCGGTTGCCGCCCCTCCCGGATCACGGCGTTATAGAGCGGCCGCAGCCCCTCCTTGGGATCGGTGCGCCCGAACAGGCGCTGGAGGAAGGAGGGGGAGGCAGACATGGAATCACAGCTTTTCATTGACGGATTTTCATATACGGGTCGGGCCATCATGCGCCGTCCGATATTTTGCGCCCCTTGCCGGAGCTTACGCAATTCCATATTGATCGCTGCGTCGCCCAATGCAATGGCGGCATCAGGTTTCTTGAAGGTTCGCGGGCCCGCTCCCGCAGGAGAAGTTCATGCGTCAGTTCAGCCGTCACTCGTCACGCGGGCGCATCCTGCTCGCTGTCGGCCTCAGCGCGTTGGTGCTGGGCGCATCGGGCTGCACCCGCATCCGCACGCATCAGGGCTATTCGGTGGACAAGCTGCTGGTCGATTCGGTTCAGCCGGGCATCGACAATCGCGCTTCGGTGGAAGGGACGCTGGGCCGCCCCAGCTTCGTGTCGCAGTTCGGCGAGCAGGATTGGTATTATGTGTCGCGTGACATGCGCGCGCTGGCCTTCTCCAATCCCAAGCCGGTGGACCAGACGGTGCTGCGCGTCCGCTTCGATCCGGCGGGCAATGTGACCGCGATCGACCGCATGGGCCTGGAGCAGGTCGCCCACATCTCCCCGTCGGACGACAAGACCCCGACGCTGGGCCGTAACCGCAGTCTGTTCGACGAGATTTTCGGCAATATCGGCGCAGTCGGCGCCGGCGGCATGGGCGGCGGCGGTGCCGGCCCCAATGGCGGCGGCCCCAACGGCAGCTGATAAGCGATCAAAAAGGCGGAGCCTCCCAAGGCCCCGCCTTTTTTCTTGGCCCCGGATTTACTTCCAGCCGCCACCCAGCGCCAGGAACAGCGCAATCTGGTCCTGCACCAACTGCGTCCGCGCCGTTGCGGCGCTGACCTCCGCGCTCGCCAGACTGCGCTGCGCATCCAGCAGCGACAGGAAATCGCCACGTCCGAAACGGAACAGCTTGCCGGCCTGTGTGGCGGAGAGCGCTGCGCTATCCCGCGCCCGGTCCAGCGCTGCCGCCCGCTCTGCATCGCGGCGATAGGTTTCCAGCGCCGTCTCGGTCTGACGCAGCGCTTCCAGCACCGTCCCGTCGAACCCGGCCAGATCGCCTTGCACCCGGGCTTCCGATTGCGCGATCCGCGCCCGCACCACCGGCCGGTTGGGGAAGCTCCAGCTGATCAGCGGCCCCAGGCTGAAGCCGAAGGCCGATCCCGACCCGAAATCCTTGAGCGGGCCGGACAGGCCGACCGATCCGCCGATGCTGACCTGCGGATACAGATCGGCCGTCGCCACGCCCAGCCGCGCCGTATCGCCGGCGATCGCTCGTTCCGCCTGCCTTATGTCGGGCCGCCGCCGGATCAGCGCCGTACCATCCCCCACCGGCAAAGGCGCGTTCAGCGTCGGTAGCGCGGCGCAACTTTCCACCTCACGGGGATAATCGGCGGGTGGCCGACCCATCAACGTCGCGAGTAGATACAGGCCATTCTGCCGCTGCGCCTCGAACGCCGGCAGGGCGGCCGCGCTGCTGTCCACCGCCGCCTGCGCCCGGCTGACGTCGAAGGCGGTGCCGCGCCCGCCCTTGGCCAGCCGCCGGGTGGCGTTGGCGGTATCGCGCTGCAACGCCACCACCTTGCGATTGACGCCCAGGCTGTAATTGGCCGCGCACACCTGCGCATAGGCTTTGGCCGTCGCCGCCGCCACGCTGACCCGCACATAATCGCGTGCCGCCGCGCTTGCCTCGACATCGGCATTGCTTGCCTCGATCGCCCGCTTGATCCGGCCATTCAGGTCCAGCGGGTAGGAAGCCGACAGGCCGAGATCATAGGCGATCGTGCCCGGCAGATGTTGGGTCACGCCCGACGGCCGCGACAATGTCTCTCCGCCGCTGATGTTGGTGCTGATGGTGCGCCCTGCCTCCGCCTCCAGCAGCACGGCCTGCGCCTGGGCCAGATTGGCGTCCGCCTGACGCATATCGGTATTGGCGGCCAGGGCCTGCTCGATCAGGCTGTCCAGCTGCGGATCGGCATAGAGCGTCCACCAATGATCGGGCAGGTCGGCCTGCGCAAACAGCGCATCGTGTCCCGAATGAAAGGCCCCGGTCGCGCCCGGCGCGGTCGCAACGGACTTTTCAGGCCCATGATAATCCGGCCCGGCCGTCGCACAGGCCGTCAGCGCCAGCGCCAGCAGCGGCGCGCAGGACAGATTACGCATGACGGCAATCCCCCGGCTTCCCGTCCTTGTCCTTCTGTGCCGGCTGGACCGTCACCGTCGCGGTGCGGCCCGAAATCAGCCGCAGCCCGGCCGGCACCTTCTCTATCTTCACCCGCACCGGGATGCGCTGCGCCAATCGCACCCAGCTGAATGTCGGTTCGACTGCGGGCAGCAAATTGCCGCTATTGCTGCGGCTGTCATCATTGATGCCGAAGGCGATGCTTTCCACCCGGCCATGCACATCCTGCGCTTCGCCCATCAGCCGCACCGTCACCGGCGCGCCGATGCAGATCAGCCCCAGCTTGGTTTCCTCGAAATAGCCTTCGACCCGCACCGAATCGCTGTCGATCAGGGCCAGCGCCTGGCTGCCCGCGCCGACATAGTCGCCCGGATGCAGGTCCAGATTGGTGACGACGCCATTGACCGATGCCACCACTTTCGTGCGCTTCAGGTTCAGCGCAGCGGCATCGCGGCTGCTCAGCGCTTCGGACAGGGCGGCCTGCGCCGTCTCCACCTTGGCCAGATTCTGCTCATGGGTTTCGGCGGCCACCAGATCGCCCAGCGCCATGTCGCGTCGCGCTTCCCGCCGGGCCTGCGCCAAGGTCGCCTGCGCGCTGGCGATGCGGGCGCTGGCTTCCTCCAGCGCCATGGAATAACGCGGCGTATCGATCACGAACAGCAGGTCGCCGGCCTTCACCGTCTGATTGTCATGCACCGCCACCGACGTCACCAGCCCGCTGATGTCGGGCGTCACCCGCACCACGTCGGACCGTACCCGCCCGTCGCGGGTCCAGGGGCTGCGTTCATAATGATTCCACATCCAGATCGCGACCAGAGCCGCGGCGATGACGAGGATGATGGTGGCGGCGCTGCGAATCAGCGTCGTAGTCAGGCGGTTCATAGTCGGATTCCAAGGGTGGGGACGAGCAGGGCGAGGCCGCCCAGCAACAGGATGAAGAGGCTGAGGTCCACCGCCGCGCGATAGGCGAGGAAGCGGTAGAGGCCGAAGGCGCCGATCAGCCGGGTCAGACCCCAGCTCAGGATCAGCGCGACCAGCCCTAACAGGAGCAATGTGGGCATATAGACGCCGCCCAGGGCGATTTCGCCGGTCATGCCGCGATCCTCCGATAGGCGTCCGCGTCGGGAAACAGGTTGCGGCGCAGGCTGACCAGCCCCAGCACGCTGTCCCGGCGCACGAACAGGCGCGGGTTGGCGGACAGGTCCGCGATCGCGCTGTCGATATCGTGCAGCAGCGACGGATCGGCCGCCGCCGGCGCATCCGGGTCCAGCCCGCGATAATGGCGACTGACCCCGCCCAGCACGGCGGCCAGCGGCGCGCCTTCCTGTGCGGGCAGGTCGAGCCTGAGTTGCCGCAACTCGCCGATCGCGACCCCGGTGCGCAGGTCGCGCAGGGCATCATAAAGCGGCTTGCCGCTGTCGGCGCGGGTCGCCGCCAAACGCGGCGCAAGCAGGGCGATACGGTCTAGCATCCGGTTGATCCATCCCCGCACATCGGGCGGGCTCATCAGTGTAGCGCGATTGGCAATATCGGCCCATCCGGCCCGCAACGTGCGACGGATCGCCCGTTCGACCCCGGCCGACTGCAACAGCCCGGCCATCAGGATCGCGAACCAGATGCCGATAATCTGCGCCACCGCGCCATTGGCATAACTGGCAAAGGCATTGATATAATGGTCCGACAGCAGCACCGGACTGCCCAGCCCCAGCAAGGTGGGCAGGGCAATGCCCATCCAGCGCGGCGACGCCATCATCGCGCCCAGCAAGAGCAGGGCCGGCGAATAGGCCAGCGCCAATTGCCCGAACCCGTCGAGGCGCGGCATGATCGCATAGCCATAAAGCGCGCCCAATGCCGAAGCGGCGACGGTGCCGATCATGAAGCCTTTGAGCGGCGCCAGCGGATTGTCCACCGCCGCGAACAGCGCCAGGAACACGCCGGCCAGCATCACCGCGCTGCCGCCATCCTTCCATCCGCTCAATATCCAGATGGTACAGCCCAGCGCGATCGTCACGAAGGCGCTGAACGCCGCGCGCGCCGCGCTGGCATAGTCGCGATGCAGTTCGCGGTTGCGCCGCCCCTCCAGCAATTCGGCGACGCGTGGCGTCACGGCGGCGCGGCTGTGCGTCACCATCTGATCATAAAGGTCGCGGCAATCGCGATGCACCGCGATCAGCGTGGCGAGCCGGGCATAGAGGCTGAGGCGCATCATGTCGGCCCAGCCCATGTCGGGGGTCGCCGCCGGTTCCATCGCCACGCAGCGATCGATCAGCCGCTGGGCATTGTCCGCCCTTGCCAGATTGTCGCTCACCGGCGTGTCCAGCCACAGCCGCACATCGGCGATCAGCGTTTCGACCTGCGCCGGCACCGTGCCGTCATTGGCGGCCTTCAGCTGCGCCAGCCGGTCTTCCGCCGCTGCGCCCAGCGGCAACAGCATCGACAATTGATCCTGCAACGCCCTGACGGTGCGCACGCGCGGCGCCAGCCGACTGATGTCGAAGGGCAGATGGATCGACATCTGATGCAATTCCGTGACGTCCTGCGCCAGCCGGCGGCGCTCCGCGTCCAGCCCGGCGACCGGCTCGGTGGCGATCGCGTCGCGGGTCCAGCGTTCGGCATCGCGCAGCATCGATTCCACCCGCGCCAGCAGCACGCCGGTGATGGATCCGGGCAGGACGACGCCATGGATCAGGCTGCCGCAGGCGATGCCGATCAAAATCTCCTGCACGCGCAGCGCCGCGACGGTGAAGATGGTCTGGGGCGTGTCGACGTCCGGAAAGACGATCAGGCACGCGGTATAGCCGGCCAGCACGAACATATAGCCGCGCGGCGTCCGGTCCAGCAGCGACACGAACACGCACAGCGCCAGCCACGACGCCATGGCCAGCACCAGCAATTCGGGCGCATTGACCAGCGGCGGCACGATCGCCACGGCAAAGATCGCCCCGACCAACGTACCGATCGCGCGGAATACCGCCTTGGAAATCACCGCGCCGGCCATCGGCTGGGCGACGATATAGCTGGTCAGGAACGCCCAATAGGGCCGCTCCAGCCCGATGCTATAGGCAACGAACAGGGCCAGCATCGCCGCCGCCAGGCATTTGAGGGAAAAGAGCGCCGCCGGCACTCCGAACCGGTCGCCGATCATGCAGCGCTCCGTCGATCGGCGATCCTCATGCTCAACAGGTCGAGCAGCCAGACCGCCGATTCTATCGCCTGTTCGGGGACGTCCTCCAGCAATTCGACGCGCAGGGAATCCAGCCTGCTTTCGATCCGGCCGACCAGTTCCTGCCCCGTCGGGGTCAGGCTGATGATGTTGGATCTCTTGTCGTCGGGGTGCGGGGTCCGTTGTACGAGTCCGCCCGCCTGCACCTGATCCAGCGTCCGCACCAGCGAGGGCTGGGCGATGTCCAGCGACTCGGCCAGCTCGCTCTGCCGCACCTCGCCGCCCAGTCGATCGATATGGATCAGGCACCAGGCGGCACTGTTGGACACGCCGAATTCCGCCAGCACATTGTCGGCCAATTGCCGCCAGGCGCGGGCGACAGGCGCCATCTTGTGCGCCAGCGCGCGTTTGGGTTCCGATAAGGGCATATTCATTAGATAGCTAACTAATGGAATTTGTCAATGGAATGTTGCTGTCTCACTCGTTGTCGCACTTGCCTGCATCAATGCGGCCTTTTCAGATTCTCCGTGCCGAAAATACAGAGAGGCCCGAATCACGGGGATTCGGGCCTCGCCAGTTTATAATCATGTCGATCCGGCCCATGCCGGATGCCGGGTCAGGCCCGGCGCGTACCGTTGAAGGCCGACGCGCCGAATGCGCCCAGCTGCATCGTGCCGGTGATGGCATCGCCCGCCACTTCGGCCTCGCATTCCAGCGTCATCGGCATCGGCATGGTCATTTCCATCTTCCAGGTCAGCGTGCCGCCGTCGATCTTGCCATCGACCACGTCCAGCGACCCCATCATCCCGGCGAAGGTGCCGTTGAAGCGGTCGCCACTGCTGATCACGGTGAACACGCCCTTCTGGTCGCCCATGGGCGTCTTGGCCACGCAATCATAGGCGCCATCTACTGCTGCCATGTCATCTACTCCTTTACGTTCGCGTCAATCCGCGAGTGTGCCCATTTCTACCGGTAGACCGACCGCGTCAAGCTGCGGCTTCACCAGCTTCACGTCGCCCACCACGACCCAGATCAACCGGTCGGGGTTGATCGCCTCGCGCGCGGCCTTGTCCATGTCGGCGGCGGTCATGGCGCGGTAGGTTTTGGGCAGCGTCTCATAATAATCGTCCGGCCGGCCGATCAGCGCATTGCGCATCATCGCGCTCAGCAAGTCGGACGAGGTTTCGAAACTGCCAGGCAGCGACAGGATCTGGCCGTTGATCGTCTGGTTGCGCTCCGCCTCCGTCGTACCCTTGGTGGTCAGATAGTCCTTGATGTCCTGCCGCGCGGCGATGATCGACTCGCCGGTCTTGTCGGTCTGCACCGGGGCATAGACCAGCAGCGGGATCGTTTCCTTGACGCCGGGCAGGGCGGTGCCGGCGCCATAGGCCCACCCCTTCGTCTCGCGCAGGTCCATGGTCAGGCGCGACGTCGTGCTGCCGCCCAGCACTTCATTGGCGGTCGACAGCGTCACCGGATTGTCGGTGCCCGCCTTGTTGGTCAGCAGGCCGGCCAGGATCAGCGACTGCGGGCTTTGCGGCTTGTCGATCAGCACGATCTTGGCCGGGCGCATCATCCGGTCCATGCGGAACGTCTTGACGCCCTTCGCGACCTTGGGCGCCTTCCAGTCGCCGAACCGCTTTTCCAGCAGCGGCAGCAACTCGGCCAGCGTCGTGTCCCCCGCGACGAAGATGGTCGCATTGTCGGGTCGCAGCCAGGCGTCGTGGAACGCCGTCAGATCCGCCCGCGTGACCGCCTTGACGCCACTTTCCGTGCCCGACCCGGTGAAGGGGATGCCATAGGGATGCGCCTGCCCATAAAGCAAAGGCGGCAGCATGCGCTGCGCGATCGCCATCGGCTCGGTTTTTTCCGCCTTGATCCGGGTCAGCACCTGGCCCCGCAACCGCTCCACCTCTGCCGGCGCGAACGCGGGATTGCGGATCACATCGGCCAACAGGCCGAGCGACGCATCCAGATTGGGCTTGAGCGCGAACAGGCCGACATTGGTGCGATCCATGCTGTTGCCCGCGCTGATCGACGCGCCCAGCCGCTCCTGCTCCTCGGCGATCTGAACCGACGACCGGGTGGTCGTGCCCTCGTCCAGCAGTGCGGCGGTCAGGCCCGCCGTGCCCAGCTTGGCGCGATCATCGGCGGCATTGCCCGCGTCGAAGGCGACCGACACCCGCACCGTCGGCACGGTCGAGCGATGCGCCAGCGCGACCTTGATGCCGTTCTTCAATGTCGCATGCTCGATATCGGGGAAATCCAGATCCTTGACTGGCTCGATCGGCGGCTCGGCGATTTTGGTCGGGGCGGGCGGCGTCGCGGCCTTGGGCGCGGCAGCATCGGGATTGCGGAAGAAGGCCGGCTTATGTCCAGCGCCTCCCGTCTTCGCATTTTCGGCCGTCGCATTGCCCGCCAGCGCATTGTCGGCGGCAGAACGTTCGCCCGGCGCCACGGTCAGGCGCAGCACCGGCCGGCCCAGCCATTTGCGCGCCGCCGCGCTCACGCTTTGCGGCGTGGCCGAGGCATAGACGGCCAGATCCTTCTTATATTTGGCCGGATCGTTGGAATAGACAGCCCCCTCGGCCAGCGTCACCGCCTTGCCGCTAAAGCCGCCGACCTTCTCCAGCCCCGAAATCGTGCCGGCCGCCTGCGTCGTCGCGGCGCGCAGCACTTCGTCGGCGCTCGGCCCCTTGGCGAGGTAATCGGCCAGCAGCGCGTCCAGCCGCTTGCCCACCGCTACCGGGTCTGCCCCCGGCTTCACGTCCACCGTGATCTCGGCGATGCTCAATTTCTCGAACGGCTGGATGCTGGCCTTCACGCCCACGGCGACCTTCTCGTCACGCACCAGCACATTGTCGAGCCGCGAGGAGCCCAGGCCGCCGAACACGGTCATGGCCAGATCCAGCTGCTGCAACTCGTCCGAATTGACGCCCGGCACGATCCAGTTGCGATAGAGACGGGTCGCCGCGACATTGTCGTGCATCACCTTCTCGACATCCTGCCCCAACGTCGGGACGGTCGCGTCAACATCCTTGGGCGCGGGGCCGGCGGCGATATTGCCGAACCATTTTTCGACCTTGGCCTTGGCCGTCGCGACGTCGATATCGCCCGCCAGTACCAGCACGGCGTTGTTCGGCCCATAGTGAGTCTTGAACCAGCTCTGGACGTCGGCCAGGCTCGCCGCATTCAGGTCCGCCATCGATCCGATGGTGGAATGACGATAGGGATGCCCTTCCGGCAGCATCGCGTCCAGCTGCGCATATTCGACCAGCCCGTACGGCTCATTCTCGCCCATCCGCTTTTCATTCTGCACCACGCCGCGCTGCGTATCCAGCTTGGTCTGGGTGACGGCGCCCAGCAGGTGGCCCATGCGATCGGACTCCAGGAACAGCGCCCGGTCGAGCGCGCCGGTCGGCACCGTCTCGAAATAATTGGTGCGGTCGAACCAAGTCGTCCCGTTCCAATCGGTCGCGCCGATATCCTCCAGTCGGCCGAAGAAGGGGCCGTCGGCATTTTCGGAGCCATAGAACATCAGATGTTCGAACAGATGGGCAAAGCCCGTCTTGCCCGCCGGTTCGAAGCGCGATCCCACATGATACCAGACCGACACCGCCACCACCGGCGCCTTGCGGTCCGTATGCACGATGACGCGCAGCCCATTCTTCAGCGTAAATTCCTCGTAAGGAATATCGACTTGCGACACGAGGCTGGCGACCGGCGCGGGCGCGGCTGCAGGCGAAGGCTTGGCGGCATGAGCTACCGGAGCCAAAACCGGAGAAAGCGCCAGGACCGACAGGCCCAGCATCAGGGACAGGCGGCGCGACATCGGGGAAATGGCCATGAGAACCTCATGAAAACGGGGAATTTGCGCATACCGACAGGCTGCCGGCGCGATGGATGGCGCAGCATAGCGGGCCGTTTTAGCATCGCAACACGCTTATTGCTGGACAGGTGGATGGGCCGGGGGCAAATCTCGCGCCATCCCGCAATCAGTGGACCTTATCCCCGATGAAAACCCCCATGGCTCTGGCAGCGATGACCGCGCTGCTCCTTCCCGCCACCCTTTCCGCGCAGTCGGCTGCCGACCCCGTCTTCACCGCCGCAGCGATGCGCGCTCATGTCGAATTTCTCGCCGACGACCTGCTGCAAGGGCGCGACACCGGCAGCGAAGGGCATGAAATCGCCGCCCGCTACGTCGCCAGCCAGTTTGACGGCCTTGGCCTCAAGCCCGCCGGCGATAAGGGGACTTGGCTCCAGCGCATCACCTTCCAGAAGACCGAGTTCGGCAAGACCCCCGCGACCCTGACCGTCACCGGCCCGGCCGGCGCGAAAAGCTTCACCCATGCCGGTGACGTCATCGTCGGCATCAATGCCGATCAACCGCATCTTGACGTCACGGCGCCGCTCGTCTTCGTCGGTTTCGGCCTTGAAAATGCGCGGCTTGGCCTGAACGACTATGCCGGCCTCGACGTGAAGGGGAAGATCGTCGTCACCCTGCGCGGCTATCCCAAGGGGCTGCCGAGCGAAGAGGGCGCGCACCTGTCTGCCACCAAGGGCAAGGTCGCCGAATCCCATGGTGCGATCGGCATGATAGCGCTCAACACGCTCCAATCGGCCAAGGCCCGCCCCTGGGCGCGCATGGTACAGTTCGCCGACGAACCCGATTTCACTTGGGTATCGCCCGAAGGCGTCCCCTTCAACGCCGCGCCGGGCCTGCGCGCGTCCGCGATGTTGAACGACCCGGCGGCGCAGGCCGTGTTCGCCGGCGCACCCACGACCATCGCCGCGATCCGTAAGGCCGCCGACAAGGCAGGCGGCAAGCCCAAAGGCTTCGCGCTCAAGACCAGTGTGACGATCAAGGCCGACACGGTCAGCCAGCGCGTCACCAGCCCCAATGTCGTCGCCATTCTGCCCGGCAGCGACCCCAAGCTGAAGGACGAATATGTCGTCCTCTCCGCCCATCTCGACCATATCGGTATCAGCCCCGCCAAAGCGGGCGATGCGGCCGACGAATCTGGTAATAGGGACCGGATCAACAATGGCGCGCTGGACAATGGCGCCGGCATCGCGACCATGTTGGAGGTCGCCCGCGCCATGGCGCAATCGCCGGACAAGCCGCGCCGCTCGATCATCTTCCTTGCCTCCACGGCGGAGGAGAAGGGGCTACTGGGCGCCGACTATTTCGCCCGCCACCCCACCGTCCCCGTCAAGCAGATCGTCGGTAATGTCGATCTCGACATGCCGTTGCTGCTCTATCCCTTCACCGACGTCATCGCCTTCGGTGCCGACCATTCGACCCTCGGCCCGATCGTGGCCAAGGCGGTCGCGCCGATGGACGTAAAGCTCGCGCCCGACCCAATGCCGCAGGAGACGATCTTCGTGCGCTCCGACCATTATATGTTCGTGAAGCAGGGCGTGCCCGCCGTCTTCCTCGCCACCGGCTATGCCAATGGCGGTGAAAAGGCCTGGGGCGAGTTTCTGGGCGGCGCCTATCATCATCCCGGCGACGATATGATGCAAAAGATCGACTGGAATGCCGGCGCCCGCTTTGCCGAGGCCAATTACCGCATCACCCGCGCCATGGCCGATGGCGATGCGCCGCCGCGCTGGTTCGCCAAGGATTTCTTCGGCGACCTCTTCGCGCCGCAGGCGGAGAAGGCGACCAGATAAGGAAATTATAGATCGCCCCTTGTGTGGTTTTTGAGCAACACTACATCGCCAGCATCTAATGTGAGTGGATGCACATGAACCTCGAAAAATTCACCGATCGCGCCAAGGGCTTTCTTCAGTCGGCGCAAACCGTGGCGATCCGCATGAGCCATCAGCGGATCGGCCCGGAACATCTGTTAAAGGCCCTGCTGGAGGATCAGCAGGGTATGGCGTCCGGCCTGATCAAGGCGGCGGGCGGTTCTGCCGAAGTTGCGCTGCGCGACACCGATGCTGCATTGGCCAAAGTCCCGGCCGTTTCCGGCAGCGGCGCGCAACAGACGCCCGGCCTCGACAATGATGCCGTGCGCGTCCTCGACAGTGCCGAGCAGGTCGCGACCAAGGCGGGCGACAGTTTCGTCACCGTCGAACGGCTGCTGCTCGCCCTGACGCTCGCCACCACCACGACGGCGGGCAAGGCGCTGGCCGCCGCCGGTGTGAAGCCCGAAGCGCTCAACGCTGCGATCAATGCCTTGCGCGGCGGTCGCACCGCCGACACGGCGGGCGCGGAGGATCGTTATGACGCGCTCAAGAAATTCGCCCGCGACCTGACCGAAGCGGCGCGTGCGGGCAAGCTTGACCCGGTCATCGGCCGCGATGAGGAAATCCGCCGCACCATCCAGATTCTCGCCCGCCGGACCAAGAATAACCCGGTCCTGATCGGGGACCCCGGCGTCGGCAAGACTGCGATCGCCGAAGGCATGGCGCTGCGCATCGCCAATGGCGATGTGCCCGATACGCTCAAAGACCGCACTCTGATGGCGCTCGACATGGGATCGCTGATCGCCGGCGCCAAATATCGCGGCGAGTTTGAGGAGCGCCTGAAAGGCGTGCTGGACGAGGTGAAGGGCGCGGACGGTCAGGTCATCCTCTTCATCGACGAAATGCACACGCTCATCGGCGCGGGCAAATCCGAAGGCGCCATGGATGCCGGCAATCTGCTGAAACCCGCCCTCGCGCGTGGCGAACTCCATTGCATCGGCGCGACCACGCTCGACGAATATCGCAAATATGTGGAAAAAGACCCCGCGCTCCAGCGGCGGTTCCAGCCCGTCTTCGTCGGCGAACCGACGGTGGAGGATACCATCTCCATCCTGCGCGGCCTGAAGGAGAAGTACGAACTCCATCACGGCGTCCGCATCACCGACGGCGCGCTGGTCAGCGCGGCGACGCTCAGCAACCGCTACATCACCGACCGCTTCCTGCCCGACAAGGCGATCGACCTGATGGACGAGGCCGCCAGCCGCCTGCGCATGGAGGTGGAGTCCAAGCCCGAAGAGATTGAAAATCTCGACCGCCGCATCATCCAGCTCAAGATCGAGCGGGAGGCGCTGAAGAAGGAAACCGACAAGGCCTCGGCCGACCGGCTCGACGCCTTGCAGGAAGATCTCGCCAATCTGGAGGAGCAATCCGCCGCGCTCACCACCCGCTGGCAGTCGGAAAAGGACAAGATCGCCGGCGAAGCCAAGGTCAAGGAGCAACTCGACGCCGCCCGGCTGGAGCTGGAACAGGCCCAGCGCGCCGGCGACCTCGCGAAGATGAGCGAACTCTCCTACGGCACCATCCCTGCGCTCGAAAAGCGGCTGGCCGAAGCGGCAACCGCCTCGGAAGGCGCGATGCTGCGCGAGGAAGTGACGGCCGAAGACATCGCCGGCGTCGTCGCTCGCTGGACCGGCATCCCGGTCGAGCGGATGCTGACCGGCGAGCGCGAAAAGCTGCTGGCGATGGAAGAAACGCTGGGCAAGCGCGTCATCGGACAGGCCGATGCGGTCAAGGCCGTATCGACCGCCGTGCGCCGCAGCCGCGCCGGCCTGCAAGATCCCAACCGCCCGCTCGGTTCCTTCCTCTTCCTAGGCCCCACAGGCGTCGGCAAGACGGAGCTGACCAAGGCGCTGGCCGGATTCCTGTTCGACGATGACTCAGCAATGGTGCGCATCGACATGAGCGAATTCATGGAGAAGCACAGCGTCGCGCGCCTGATCGGCGCACCTCCGGGCTATGTCGGCTATGAGGAAGGCGGCGTCCTGACCGAAGCCGTCCGCCGCCGCCCCTATCAGGTGGTCCTGTTCGATGAAGTCGAAAAGGCGCATGGCGACGTGTTCAACATCCTGCTTCAGGTGCTGGACGACGGCCGCCTGACCGACGGGCAGGGGCGCACGGTCGATTTCACCAACACGATCATCGTGCTGACGTCGAATCTGGGCAGCCAATATCTGACCGGCCTGGCCGACGACGAACCGGTGGAGAAGGTCGAGGATCAGGTGATGGACATCGTGCGGGGCCATTTCCGCCCGGAATTCCTGAACCGCCTGGACGAGGTGATCCTGTTCCACCGTCTGGGCGCGGCCCATATGGCGCCGATCGTGGACATCCAGGTCGCCCGCATCGGCAAGCTGCTCAAGGATCGCAAGATCGTCCTCGACCTGACCGAAGGCGCGCGCGCATGGCTCGGCCGGGTCGGTTACGACCCTGTCTATGGCGCCCGCCCGCTGAAGCGCGCGGTCCAACGCTATCTGCAAGACCCGCTCGCCGACCTCATCCTGCGCGGCGATGTGCCGGACGGATCGACGGTGAAGGTAGAAGATGGCGACGGCGCGCTGGCGCTCAGTGTGGGCTAGCCGTCGATGATCAGATACAAGCCTTCGGCATAGGCCCATTCCAGGGCCTGGTCGAAGGTGCGGCCGTGATGCTGCTCGATCACCCGATTATTCTCGGCTTCGTCGTTGGGGTGAAACTGCCGATCGGGGGACTTGGCATTGCGCGCTAATACGCCGTCCGAGTGATTGGCGATCATGGCGGGGTTGATGTCCAGATGCAGCAGCTGTGCGGTGCGCGTGGCGGTGCTGACCGGGTCGTTGTGTAATTCGCTAAAGGCGATGATTCGGTTCGCCGCCCACCCCCCCTTGCTGCGCGCCTCCTCGAAGATCAACAATTGGAAGGATAAAGCGAGCAAGGTCAACCTTGCCGCCTGTTGCAAAGGGTCCGCGGTCGATCCGGCAGCCTTCGCTATTCGGCGCAATCCGTCGTTCAATCCGGGCGCCAGGTGCTGGACAGTCCGCATCGTATAGGTCAGCCGGTCGCGCCCCCCACGAAATACCGCTCGAAGGAACGGTCTGGGAGCTATCACCATGAAGACGGGGTTGATCGAGCGGCGTTCGTTCCATGCAGGCAGCAGGTTGTTGGCCCAGTTTGTAGGCTTGATGACTGTCTGCTGCCCCTCGATCGCACGGCCTAGCAGCGCCTCGATCACATACGCGATCTCACGCACCTTGCTGGGATGGGCGACTACCGCATCGGCCAGGCCGATCTGTACTGCTGGTTCGCGCAGTCCCAACGACTGGCCGGGTATGTCGAGCAGGCTAGACAACAGGGTCGATCCGCAGAAGGACACATGCAGGATGGTTGGGGTGCAGATATCCGGGCGGCTTGCCAGTTCGGCTGCGATCTCGTCGACAGGCAACAGGATTTCCGGCCCTTCGGTGAAGGGGGTCCGTCCATCCAGAAAGGGTTGTGTCCGGACGGTATCAGGCTGAACCCGAGCAAAGCGGATCTTGCACAGGTCGGGTGTGATGCCCACTGGCATAAAATGCGGGTCCGCCACGATATCGCGAATGTTGGTCATGTCAGGGCCGTTGACTTCTCAACCATCCGGTGATCGCATAGCGGCGATATGCTGCGGCTTTCGTTACCTCGGTCACGCTATGGACTTGCGGCACGCGGAACAGGTTTAGCGCGTTATATTGCGGTGGACGCGCTTCGGTGATCTCTTCGCTATCGTGGAACAACAACAACCCACCCCATTCCGGACGCCATTGAGCGGTCAAGCCCATTACATAAGCGGTGCGCCGGTTCTTGCCTTCGACGGCATCGTCATGTCCCGTCAAGAAATCGCCAGGAGAATAGGCCGTCGCTTGTGCGTCGGCAAAGCATATGTCGTCATGTTGCGTGATCTCACGGAACAGGGCGCAGACTGTCTCGCTCGACATCCATTCTGCGAAGCGGCAGAGCGCATCGACGCTCGCCGCCCGCTCTGCTGCGGCATCAGGCACACGAATGCTCTCGTAGCGATATTGGAACCCGTAGCGCGCCGCGCCATATACAGCCTCGTCCAGGGTGGCCTGCTGTGCCGACGACAACTGCCCGCGCGCATCGCGCGTCAGTTCCATAGTCTTGTCCCCGCTGTTCAGTATCTGGCGCCAATCGGACCGTCCTCGCAGCATCGCAGCCAGCATTGCCGCCACATCGGTAGACAACCAATCGCGAATGGTGACCCGGCCGGTCCGCGCGTAGATATCGCGGAACATGGCTACATCCAGCTTGGGATTAAGCGCTAGGGTTGGAAATCGCTGCATGGCGGGCGTCTGACATATTCAAGTGGATTGGGAAAGATGCTTATGGTCGCGGCCTTTTTCGATGATACATGCCAAGCATGACCGTTGCCCTGTTCGATCTCAATCCGGCCCTTGATATTGCCGCTCTCAGCAACCGTTTCGCGCGGGATGGACGTGTGCAGGTCCGCAACATCCTGACCCCACAGACCGCGCAGGCGGTCCGCCGCATATTGCAACAGGAGACGACCTGGGGCTTGGCTTGCCAGGTGGGAACGGAACCGCCTCTGATGCTGCGCCGTCATCAAGTCGCGGCCATCGAGCCGGCGAAGCGACAAGCGTTGGGCCTGAGCATCCAACGGGCGGCCGCTGCAGGCGATTATGCGGTACAGTTCAGCCAATATCCGATCCTGACCGCCTATCTGGAAAAATGGGCGCCTGACAGTCCGCATGATTTTCTGCTGGAATATATCAACGCCGACCCGTTCATCAATCTGGTGCGGGCGATCACCGGCATAGCGAGCCTCACTAAGGCGGATGCGCAGGCGACCTTGTTTGGCCCCGGCGACTTTCTATCGGTACATAATGACAGCCATCGGGAAGAACGGTGGCGCGTTGCCTATGTACTCAACTTCTCCGATCCCGGCTGGAAACCAGACTGGGGCGGTTATCTCAATTTTCTGAACGACGACGGGGATATTATAGAAGGCTGGTTGCCGCGCTTCAACAGCCTCAACCTGCTGCGCGTGCCACAACCGCATCAGGTCAGCTATGTCCCGCCTTTCGCCCCGGTCGGCCGCGTCGCCATCACTGGCTGGTTCCGCGACTGATGGCGGTGTTGGACATTGGCGCTCTCCGCAATCGTGCCCGGCAGTTGACGGCCGCTGGTCACGACATTGCCGCGCGACAGCTCTATCGCGACGCGTTAGGGCAGTCGCCCCGCAATGGCGCTTTGTTCAACAGCGCCGGCAATTTTCTTTTCAGCCTGGACGATCATCAAGGCGCTCTTGCCTATTTCGAAGAGGCGGTGCGTCTTGCGCCGCGCGATATGGAGGCGCTGCTTAACCGTGCGCTAGCGCTGTCTCGCCTCGATCGGAGCGGTGAGGCCCTGGCAGGGCTAATGGAAGGCGAGGCAGCTTTTCGGACCTATGCCCGCTATTGGGCGGTGAGAGCGTCGATCGAGCGTGAAGCCGGCCTGATTGTGGACGCATCTGTAAGCTATGACCGTTGCCTGCTCCTCGATCCTGGACACCAGCGCGCCCGGCATGGTCGCGCTCGCATATCCTTGGAGCGCGGGGAGGTCGATGCGGTAAACCAGTTTGAACGACTGCTTTCGAGTCAGCAGGGCGATGCGCATGCCTGGCTGGGCTATGCTCAAGCTCTGGACAGGGACGGCCAGTCCGATCGCGCGCTCGAAATCGGCCTAGCCCTCAATCAGCAGGCCCCCGGCTGGACCGATGCACTGCAATTCGTGGCGGAGCTACATTGGGCGCGGGGCGATACCGACGGCTTCTCGCGGCCCTACGCTTTGGCCGCCCGGCAGCGCCCCGATGACAAGGCGCTGATCCTAGCTTGGTGCGAGGCGTTGGCAGGCGTGGATCGTCATGCTGAGGCGGCGGTCATCGCAGGGGATGGTGCAAACCGGCTGTCCGATGCGCAGGATTTGCGCCTTGCCGAAGCGGTCTATGCCGGAAGCGCCGGCGATGATGAACACGCCGATCGAATTTTCGCCAGTCTGGCCATTCAGGATACGCAGCGCTGTTTGCATGAGGCGCGACACCGGTTGCGGCTACGGGCGCCCGATCATGCCGACCGGCTGCTATCGCAGGTTCTGGATCAGCAGCCGGATTCAATACCAGCGTGGGCACTGCGTGATCTGGCTTGGCGCCTGATGGATGATCCGCGCAGTGTCTGGCTTCATGGCCAGGACGGGCTGGTGCAATTGCGCTCCGCCGACATGCCCGATGAAGCCATGACGCATATCGTCGATTTGCTGCACCAGTTGCATGATCAGGGCAGCACGCCGCTAGGGCAATCCATCCGGGCCGGCACGCAGACGCGCGGCGCTTTGTTCGACCGGATCGAGCCGGATATCGCTTTGTTGAGTCAGCACGTCGAACGCATGTTGCAAACCTATCGCGTGGCGTTGCCCCCTCCAGACCCCACGCATCCGCTGCTGCGGCACCGTGACCGGGACTGGACGGTCACCGGCAGTTGGTCAATCCGCGCGCAGCGGGCTGGCCATCATAATGAACATATCCACCAGCAGGGCGTGATATCGTCGGCCTTCTACCTGGTCCTGCCGAGAATCGGGGTGAATGAGGCCTGTGATCTGCCGGGCGCACTGGAATTGGGCCGCTCTCCTCGCGATCTGCGGCTGAACCTGCCGCCCCTCCGCGTCATCGAGCCGGTCGTCGGCCATTGCGCTCTGTTTCCGAGCACGCTCTACCACGGCACGCGGCCTTTCTCGCAGGGCGAGCGTATGACTATTGCCTTCGACGTTGCGCTCAAGCGCTGATCGGGGCCTGTCCAATATCGGTCTGACCGCCTCGCATCATCTTTTGCGAATGCAAAACACTTGCCGGCTTTCAACCATGACAGATCGGTTCGCCAGACAAAAAAAGGGCGGCGATTGCTCGCCGCCCTTTCTGTTTTTTGGAATAATCGAGATCAGAACTTCAGACGACCCGACACGAAGAAGTCGCGACCCAGCACGTCGTAGGTACCCGGATAGGTGTTAGCCTGTTCCTGGTTGAGGCCCAGGATCTTGGGCTTCTTGTCGAACATGTTGTTCATGCCCAGCGACATGTTGAAGGTTTCCGTCACGTCCAGCGAGAAGCTGAGGTCGAACTGGTCGTAGGACGGGATCTTCTCGACGAAGTAGAGCGAAGAGTCATCGTCGTCACGAACCGACGACAGGTGACGCCAGCGCAGGCTGGAGGTCAGCGGACCGTCGACCCACGACAAGCGGGTCGTCCACTTGTACTTGGGCGTCGGGTTGCCGCATGCCAGCGTGCCGAAGCGGCCGGCGCATTCGTTCACCTGATCAGGAAGGTCAGCCACCGGCGTGATGTTGTTCTTGAGCGTGTAGGTGCCCATGAAGTTGAAGCTGATGCGCGACTGGCCATCGCCAACCAGGGCGAAGTCGAGCGGCTTCGAGTAGTTCAGCTCGACGTCGATGCCTTCGACTTCCAGTTTGCCGATATTGGCATTCAGGATCGCCGGCGGTATTTCGCCATCGAACTGGCCCAGAGCGTTACGCGAACCGACGAACGCCTGGCAGTAGGGGCTGTTGATGTCCTGGATCTGGTTATAGCACAGGTCCAGCGCATTGCCGAGGCCGCCACCGAAGGTCGCGATCGAGTTCTTGACCTTGATATTGTACCAGTCGGCCGTGATCGACAGGCCAGGAATGAAGCTCGGACGCAGCACGACGCCAGCCGTGTAGGAGTCCGAAGTTTCTTCACGCAGGTTCGGGTTACCGCCAAACAAGCCCTGAATCTGCGGGTTGATCTGCAGGCCTGCAGTGCCCACGGCGCTAGCCGGCACGCCGCTAGCAATGCAGAGTGCGCGGATCGTCGGGTCGGTGGCTGCCGAAGCTGCCGCGCAGGGGTCGGCTGCTTGCGGGAAGCCGACTGCCTGACCACCGAACAGTTCGCTGACGTTCGGGGCGCGAACGGCTCGTGCATACTGACCGCGGAAAGTGATGTCGCGGATCGGGGCGTAGGTTGCACCGGCCGCATAGGTCCACACGGAACCGACATTACCCAGCGAATAGTCGGAATAGCGACCGGCACCGGTCACTTCCAGCAGTTCGATGCCCGGCTGGTGCGCCGCGATCGGCACGCGAAGTTCTGCGAACAGTTCCTTCACATTGTACGAACCGGCAGTCGGATCGCCCGCGTTGAAGCCGATCACGTCGCCCGAGGACAGGGCGGTGTCGGGGATGAACTGCGAAGCCATCTTGCGATATTCGCCACCGAAGGCGAAACCGACGTCATCGGCGCCCATGCCAGTGTTGAACAGCGAGCCGGAGAGGGATGCGTTGGCTACCTGCAAGGTCGATACATCGCCATTCTGCGCGAGAATGGTGATTTGATCGACCATTGCAGGCGTCAGCGTGCCCGGACCGAAGATGTTGATCGCCGGATCGGTGCCGTCCAGACCGCGCTGGAAGGCCGAACGCGAGATGTTGCCTGCCTGGATGTTCGAATTGCGGGTACGCGCATAGCTGTAATAGACGTCATAGTTGATGGCGTCGGTAACGGCGCCACGCATGCCGACCAGGAAGCGGAAGGCGTTGCGTTCGTCGAGCGAGTTGCGCGAACCGGTTTCGTTGACACGGCGCTGGATCGTCAGCGGAACCACGCCGGTGCCGGCGGTGTCGAGCTGACGCAGAGCAGCGATATCGCCGGCCGACAGGAAGGGCGACACAGCATTGATGTTGACGTTGAACGTGCCGGTCACTGGCGTTGCTGCCAGTTCGTTGGCGACGCGGTTGTTGACGAAGGTCACTTCCGTATAGGCGGTGTGGCCATCGACGACTTCATAGTCGGCATAGCCGCCCATCAAATAGCGCTCCTGCGGCACCATCAGATAGTTGTCGGGGGCATAGTTATAAAGGTCGGTGGCGACGCGCCGACGGCTGACGCCGGGAGCGGTGAAATAGGCGCCAGGCGAACAGAAGACATTGCCGGTGGGGCAGCTGGCCGCAGGCCGGGTCGAGGTGAAGCGGCCGTTCGGCGTGGTAGAGGAACCACCCGGGATCAGGCCGGTTGAATCGGCATTTTCACCGAGGGCTTCGAAGGAGAAGCCCCGACCGCTCTGCATGATCGACGAACGGTTGTAATATTCGCCGTACACGGTGGCGTGGCCACGACCATCGCCTAGCTCAGTGCCGAACGCGATATAGGCTTCGTAGCGACGACCGTCGCCTTCACCAGTGATATTATACTGGGCACCGGCTTCGACGCCGACCAGATTCTTGCGCAGGGTGAAGTCCACGACGCCCGCCAGAGCGTCCGAACCGTAAACTGCGGACGCGCCGCCGGTCACGACATTGACGTCCTGCAACAGGAAGGTCGGGATGGTGTTGAGATCGACCAGCTGCGACGCATCATAGAACATCCAGCGGCGGCCGTTGACCAGCACCATGGTGCGGGTGTCGCCCAGGCCACGCAGGTTGAGCGTCGAAACGCCGCCACCCGGGTTATTCGAGAAGGAGGTCGTGCCCGGAATTACCTGCGGCAGGGTATTTATCACCTGCTCGACGTTGACGGTGCCCGACAGCTTGAACTCTTCCTGGCCCACGACGGCGATCGGTGCCGGCGTGTCGAGGTTACGGCGCGCGATACGCGAACCGGTGACGACGATGACGTCATCCGAAGCGGCTGCGCCAGCTTCGGTTTCCTGTGCCATGACAGAAGTGGAGAGGAGCGCCGCACCCAGAATTGCCGGCGCGACACCGGTGCGCAACAGCGCGATCTTCGACATAGTTTTCACAATCCAGTCCCTTGCTCTGGAGTATGCAGTTTGAGCTGCATTGAATTGCATGAATGTGGTTCAGAAAAATGCCCGACAGCATGAACCGCACCATGACTGCCGCCAAACTGCGCGGGCGGCACAAGGGTGTAAAGGCAGAGCCTTATGATGTAGCGCCTTTTTGGCGCTGTTGTATCATAAATGACACAGTGTGAAATATTGCCGCTAGACGCCCGCCTGCTGTCCTCGGGACGGCTTCCGATCACCTTTTCCACGACGATGCCGATCGCTCTTTGTCTGCCTGGGCTAGCTACCGACTTGCCAAGCATGAACCCAATGCGCATCACCGCACGAAAGAATATCGGGAGTGCATGATGACGCGCGTCACTTTTACGGCTTCGTTACTGGTGTGTGGGCTGGTGGTTTCGGGACTGGGCTTTGCGACGCAGGCTTTTGCGCGCAACGCGCAGCCGATGGCGCCGGCCAAGCTGTTCGATGATATGTTGCAGTGCCGGTCTGTTGCTGACGCAAACGCCAGACTGGCCTGTTATGACAAGCAGGTCGGAGCGATCGGCGATGCACAGGCTAATAACCAAGTGGCGGTCATAGACAAGGAGAGCGTCCGTCAGAACGAACGGGAGCGTTTCGGCCTGGCGACGCCAGTCGCGCCTCAGCTTGAAAGCCCTGCCGCCAGCGACCGCGTGGAATCATTGAGCGAGATTAAGTCCACGATCGTCTCGTTTCAGCAAATCGTAGGAGATCGGTGGCGGCTGCAACTGGCCGATGGCTCTCAATGGCAGACACTGGAAACCATTGCGTTCCGCGTTCCGGTGGCGAACATGGCGGTAACGGTGAAGAAGGCCGCTCTTGGTACCTATCTTCTGCGCCCCAACGGCTGGCCCGCGGTCCGCGCGCGCCGGGTCAAATAATTACAACCCGTTCGGCATCGGCCCCGCGATCAGCAGCGGGTCGATCCGGGCGTCGTTCCACTTCATGCCCCAATGCAGATGCGGCCCGGTCGCGCGCCCGGTGGCGCCGATCGCGCCGATTCTCTGGCCCTGGGTCACATGGTCCCCCGGCTTCACGTCGATCCGCGACAGATGCAGGAAGGCGCTGTTGAGGCCATGACCATGGTCGATCATCAGCAAATGTCCCTCCAGCGTGAAGGGCTTGTCCACCGCCGCCAATATCACCACCCCATCGGCGGGCGCCACCACCGGCAGACCGGTCGCACCCGCCACGTCGACTCCGCCATGATAGGCGCCGGCCGTGCCCTGATAGATGCGCTGCGATCCGAACAGGCCGGATATCCGCCCGATCCGTGGCCAGATGAAGCGTTGCCGCCATCCCTGCGCGTCGGTGACGACGTCGCGCGCGGCTGCGATCGCGTCTAGTTCGGGCTTGCGCAGCGCCAGAAAGGCTTCCGTGCTCTTGGTCGGCCGCATCGGCGCGTCGATTCGCTCGATCCGCCAGGCGCGCGAGGCGACGGTCAGGCTGCGCTCGACCGTCCGTGCATCGGGCAGCCGGGCGATAAGCCGCGCGGTCGGCGCGGCATCCCGGTCGAAGGCGATCAGGAATCGGCCGTCGGCATCGACCGGCACCAGCTGCTCGTCCAGCTTCAGCGCGACCGTCCCGACCGGCGCAATGCCCGTCATCATGCCACCCTGCGTCGCCGTTCCGCTCAACTGGAAGTCCGCGCCTGCCGCCGCCGGACGCGCGACCGGCTGGGCCACGGCCGTCCCGGCGCAGGCCAGCAGCAGCGCGATGCCGATCCGCCTCATCGCGGTCCGCGCGCCTTCAATTCCGCCTGCACCGATGCGTCGGCGCTGGCATAGGGTTCCTGTCGCGCGATGCTCCAGTAGCGCAGATCCTGCAGCGCGACCTTCTCCCCGGTCACGGCGCAGACGACATGGTCGCCCGCCTGCAACACACGGAAACTGTAGGGCATATAATGGAGCCGGGCGATCCGGTCGCGGTTGGACATCAACATCAGTCAGGCCTCTTTGCGCAGCATCAGGAAAACAGATCCTGCTGCTGTTTGTCGCCGGCCTCGCGCGCCTTGCGAGCGGGCCGGGGTGGGGAGGATAGAGCGGCGGGGGCCTGCGACTCAAGTTGCGCATCGCCGATCGCGGCGTTCACCGTACCATCCTTGAAATGCAGCGTCACGGCGCCGGCCGCCTGTGCCGCCGTGACCGATTGCACCAACCGGCCCTGCGCCATCACGCGGGCATAGCCCTTCTGCAACGGCCGGTCGGGATCGAGCGAAGCGAAATGGCGCGACACCCGGTCGAAGGCGACGGCTCGTTCCGACAAGGCGCGTTGCAGATAGTCCGGCCGCAACTGCAACCGGTCCAACCGTTCGCCCGCGCGCACCACATATTGCTGCAACAAAGCCGGCCGCAGCGCGCCGCCCGCCTGCCCCAGATGCGCCCGTGCATCGGCCAGCCGGTGGCGCAGCCCGCTCACCAGCCCGTCGGACAATTGATCCAGCTTCTGCCGCTGCGGCGCCAGCAACGTGTCCGGCGTCGGCATCAGCCGCACCTGCATGTCCAGCCGTTCGCGCGCCTGACCCGCCCCGCGCCGGACAGCGCGCCCGGCGCGCAGGCCCATTTCCGCCAGCCCAGCCAGTAATTCCGCCCGCACCGGCACGGCCATTTCGGCGGCGGCGGTGGGCGTGGGGGCACGTCGGTCGGCGGCATAGTCGCACAACGTCGTATCGGTTTCATGCCCCACGGCGGAGATGATCGGAATCGTGCAGTCGGCCACCGCCCGCACCACGATCTCCTCGTTGAAGCTCCACAGATCCTCGATCGACCCGCCACCGCGCGCCACGATCACCAGATCCGGCCGGGGCACCGGCCCGCTACCGTCCATCGCGCTGAACCCGCGCACGGCGCGCGCCACCTGCTCGGCCGCGCCCTGACCCTGCACCAATACCGGCCAGACCAGCACATTGGTCGGGCAGCGATCCGCCAGCCGATGCAAAATGTCGCGGATCACAGCGCCTGTGGGCGACGTCACGACGCCGATCGTGCGCGGCAGGAAGGGCAGGGGCTTCTTGCGCTCCGCCGCGAACAAGCCTTCGCCCGCCAGCTTGGCCTTCAATTTCTCCAGCAACGCCATCAGCGCGCCTTCGCCGGCCAGCTCCATCTTCTCGATGACGATCTGATATTTGGATCGGCCCGGATAGGTGGTCAGCTTGCCGGTCGCGATCACCTCCACGCCGTCCTGTGGCGAAAAGGCCAGCCGCTGCGCGCCGCCCTTCCACATCACCCCGTCCAGCACGGCATTCTCGTCCTTCAGCGCCAGATAAAGGTGCCCCGACGCCGCCCGCTTGAACCCCGAAATCTCGCCGCGCAGCCGCACATGGCCGAACCGGTCCTCGACCGTGCGCTTCAACAGGCCCGACAATTCGCTGACCGAAAGCGGCGGCGCGTTGTCCCCCGCGCGTTCCTCCGCTAACAGGCGGCCCGAACTGTCATAGGCATCATATTCCGGGGACATGGGCGACATGAACATCCTTCTGCTTGGCGGCGGCGGCCGCGAACATGCGCTGGCATGGAAACTGGCGCAATCGCCCCGGCTCGATACGCTCTTCGCCGCGCCGGGCAATCCGGGCATAGCCGAGCATGCCACATTGGTCGACCTCGACGCGACGGATCATCGTACCGTGCTGGATTTCTGCATCCGCCATTCGATCGCCCTGGTGGTGATCGGGCCGGAAGCGCCGCTGGTCGACGGCCTGGCCGACAACCTCCGCACCATGGGCGTGCCGGTCTTCGGCCCCAACAAGAAAGCGGCGCAGCTGGAAGGGTCGAAGGGCTTTACCAAGGATATGTGTCAGCGCGCCAACATCCCCACCGCTGCCTATCTGCGTGTCACCAGCAAGGACGGCGCCCTCGCCGCGCTGGACGATTTCGCGCTGCCGGTGGTCATCAAGGCGGATGGGCTTGCCGCTGGCAAGGGCGTCATCATCGCCGAAACTCGCGACGAAGCAGTCGAGGCGCTCGACACCATGTTCTCCGGCGCGTTCGGCGCGGCGGGCGAGGAAGTCGTCCTCGAAGAATATATGACCGGCGAGGAAGCCAGCTTCTTCGCGCTGACGGACGGCAGCGCGATCCTGCCTTTCGGCTCTGCGCAGGATCACAAGCGCGTGGGCGATGGCGACACCGGCCCCAATACCGGCGGCATGGGCGCTTACAGCCCGGCCCGCGTGCTGACGCCCGAACTGGAGGCCCAGGTGATCGAAACGATCATCAAACCCACCGTCGATACCATGGCGGCCGAAGGCATGCCCTATAGCGGCGTGCTTTATGCCGGCCTGATGCTGACCGCCGAAGGGCCCAAGCTCATCGAATATAATGCCCGGTTCGGCGACCCCGAATGTCAGGTGCTGATGACCCGCTTCGACGGCGATCTGGTCGATCTGTTGCTCGCCGTGGCGCAGGGGAAGCTGGCCGAACAGGGGCCGGTCCAGCTGGCCGACCGTACCGCACTCACCATCGTCATGGCGGCCAACAACTATCCCGGCACGCCTGAAAAGGGCGGCGCAATCGCCGGCATCGACGCGGCGCAGCAGGCGGGGGCGAAGGTGTTCCACGCCGGCACGGCGGACAGGGATGGCGTGCTGGTCGCCAATGGCGGGCGCGTGCTGAACGTCACCGCCACCGGCGACACTGTCGGCGCGGCGCAGGCTGCCGCCTATGCGGCGGTGGACGCGATCGACTTCCCGACCGGCTTCTGCCGCCGCGATATCGGCTGGCGTGAGGTCGCGCGCGAAGCGGAAAAAGGCTGAAACCCTTGCGGCGCGAGGGAAACCGTCCTTAAATAGCGTATAGCATTTTTGCAGGGGAGAGACGCGCGATGCAGGAATTCTTCATGGACTATGGACTGTGGCTGCTGGTCGGCCTGCTGGTCGTCATCGCGCTCGTCTTCCTCCTGTCGGGCCGGCGCAAGGCGGAGCAGCCGATCGAGCCGGCCGCTACCGCAGAGCCGGCGACGTCGCCTGTCACGCCGCCCACGCCGTTGCCCTATGTCGATCCGATCATCGCCGCACCGGTCGCGTCGACCCCACCCCCGGCTCCGATCGTGGTCGAACCGGCCGCAGCGGTGGAGCCTGTCGTTCAGCCCGTTGTCGAAACGGCGCCCGAACCCGCGCCTGCTCCGGTCGCACCAACGCCGGAGCCGGCCCCAAAACCCGAACCGATTCCCGCTTCCCCGGCCGTCGCCGCCGTCGTGGGGGAAGGACAGGACGACCTGCTGCGCCTCAAGGGCGTCGGGCCCAAGCTCAAGACGCTGCTGATCGACCTTGGCGTGACCCGCTATGCGCAGATCGCCGGCTGGAGCGATGCGGACATCGCCGCGATCGATACGAAGCTCGGCACTTTCAAGGGCCGCCCGGTCCGCGACCAGTGGGTCGATCAGGCGAAATATCTCGCCGCCGGCGACATTGCAGGGTTCGAAGCGAAATACGGCAAGATTTAAGCGGGCTGCGGCTCGGGTTCCAGCGGCGCGTCCTCGCTGCGCCGGCGGATCGGCGGCACGCTGCCGACCCAGCGCCGCACCCCCTTATGGCTGGCCGACAGCCGGCCCAGCCCGTACAGAAGCGGCACGGACAGCGCCAGCGTCGATGCCGGACCGATGCCGGTGGCCATGATCAGCCCCATCACCAGCGGATGCCATAGATAGAAGAACAGGCTGTCCCGCCCGATATGGTTGATCGGGGCGAAGGACAGGCGCAGCGCCGCAAAGCGCGGCAGCAACGCGATGAGGCTGAGGCACATCAGCAGCCGCGCGGGGACGAAGGCGAAGATATTGGGGTCATGCTCCAGTTCCGACCACCATCCCATGCCCAGCCCCGCCGTCAGGAGCGCGACGCCCAGATAGCGGGTCGGCAACCCCCGTTCGGCCATCAGCATGCCGAAGAAGAAATAGACCGAATAGCGGAGATAGCGGCCGTCGGGCGACAGCAGGGTCGATCCGATCGGGCCAAGATTCGGGCCGAAACTGTACATGATCGACAGGCTGAACGGCACGCCGATCCATACCAGCCAAATCGGTCGCAACGGTACCGCGCGCGCAACCAGAATCAGGAAGAAGAGCACCGGTATATACCAGAGGTGAAAGGGCGGTCGCAGCAGCAGGTCGATGGGCGTGCGCCACGACAAAGGCCAGCCGCTCACCAGCATATAGACGATCGCCGCCACCAGCCAGGGCAACAGCATGCGCTCGCCATAGCGGCCGAAGAAATGATCCCGCGTCTCGCTGCGCAGCCGCTCGATATTGAGCAGATAGCCCGATATGCCGATCATCAACGGCATGCGGAATCCGGACCCGATCCACAGCGCCAGATGCTGCGCATGGGCCAGTTCCATGGAATGTCCCACCATCACGAGCAGGATCAAGACCCCCTTCAAGAGGTCGATCGACGGATTCTTCCCCAAGATACCCCCCAGTCCCACCGGGTTTTTGGCACAATTCCCCTTTAGCAGGTTGCGGAAAAAGGCTCTTTCCTTGAGCCGCTTGAGGTGATTCAGACGCCTTCAACTGAGGTTGAAGGATTTGAGATGCGGGGCGGCGATTACCGGAGCGAAGGGTTGTTTTCCTACGTGAGCTGCGAAGCTCGGGTTC